>ONHE01000130.1 GCA_900317545.1 uncultured Prevotella sp.
ATGGGACTGGCGAACGCCATCTCTCGGCTGAAAGACTCTAAAGCCAAGAGCAAGGTCGTCATTCTTTTGACCGACGGAAGCAATAATATGGGCGACATATCTCCGATGACATCAGCGCAGATCGCCAAGAGTCTTGGTATCCGTGTGTATACAATCGGTGTCGGGACAAATAAGGTGGCTCCATATCCAATGCCAGTCGCAGGAGGGGTTCAGTATGTCAACATGCCGGTTGAAATCGACACGAAGACGCTCAGCGACATTGCTGCCACGACGCAAGGCAATTTTTATCGTGCAACCAACAATCGGGAATTGAAGCAGATCTATCATGATATAGATAAATTAGAGAAGACTAAAATGAATGTGAAAACGTTCTCGAAACGATACGAAGCCTATCAGCCTTTCGCCTTTCTGGCTGTGTTTTCTTTACTCTTGGAGATTCTTTTGAGATCGACAGTCTTTCGGAGAATACCTTAAACAATGATGCGTATGTTCAGATTTGAAGATCCTGCTTACTTGTGGCTTTTACTGATCATTCCCTTGTTGGTGATGATCCGGCTCATTGGATGGAGACAAAGGCGGAAGAAACTGCGGAAGTTCGGCGAACTGGAATTGGTGAAAGACTTGATGCCCGATGTGTCAAAGTATCGGCCTGGGGTGAAGTTCTGGCTGCTGATTTCTGCTTTGGCGTTGCTGATCCTCATGTTGGCGCGTCCGCAGATGGGCACAAAGATCTCGCACGAAAAGCGTAATGGCATCGAGACTATCATTGCTTTGGATATTTCAAACTCGATGTTGGCCGAGGACGTCGTGCCGTCACGATTGGAAAAAAGCAAAATGTTAGTGGAGAATCTTGTTGATCATTTCACCAACGACAAGATAGGATTGGTTGTCTTTGCGGGCGATGCTTTTGTCCAGCTCCCCATCACGAGCGACTATGTCTCAGCCAAAATGTTCCTGCAGAACATTGATCCTTCCCTGATCCAGACACAGGGAACGGACATCGCGCAGGCACTGAATTTATCCATGAAGAGTTTCACACAACAGGATAAGGTCGGAAAAGCGATCATCGTCATCACAGACGGTGAGGACCATGAAGGCGGGGCGATCGAAGCTGCCAAGGCTGCTAAAGCCAAAGGAATCAATGTCTTTATTCTCGGAGTGGGTGATCCGAAAGGTGCGCCGATACCGATCGGTGACGGCAATTACCTCAAAGACAATTCCGGGCAGACGGTAATGACAGCCTTGAATGAGCAGATGTGCCAGCAGATTGCTCAGGCCGGAAGTGGCAAATATATCCATGTAGACAATACGTCGGATGCTCAGGAACAGCTGAACAATGAACTCACAAAACTTCAGAAAGGTGAAACGGACACTGTCATCTTCAGTGAGTATGACGAACAGTTTCAGGCTTTCGGCCTCCTTGTGCTCTTTCTGCTCATCATTGAGGTTTGTGTGTTGGAAAGCAAGAATCCACTTCTGAAGAACGTGAGTCTATTTAAAAAGAAAAGGATCACTCATGAAGAATAGACATTATATGACAATGATTTTGCTGACTGCAATGTGTTTCCTTTCCGAAGGTGTGCAGGCGCAGAACGACAGACAGTTTATCCGAAATGGAAACCGCCTGTATAGGCAGCAGAATTTTGCTAAAGCGGAAATCGAATACCGTAAGGCTATCGGGCAGAACGGACAAAACCCGCAGGCGCTCTACAATCTTGGATGTGCCTTGATGATGCAACAGAAGGATTCCGCTGCCATCGTCCAGTATGAGCACGCGGCTAAATTGGAAACGAGCAAGATGCGAAAAGCCAAGGTCTATCACAACATTGGCGTGATCTGTCAGACCCATCAGATGTTCAGTGAGGCTATCCAGGCTTATCAGGAGAGTCTGCGCAACAATCCCAATGACAATGAAACCCGTTATAACCTTGCGCTCTGCAAGCGTCAGGAAAAGAAGCAAAAGCAGAACAATGGCGGTGGAAAGAATGACGATAAGCAGAAAAAAGACAAAGATAAAAACAAGCAGTCGGGCAAGAATAAGAATCAGCAGGACAAGGACAAGCAGAATGATAAGCAGCAGCCGCAACCCCAAGACCAGATGAGCAAGGAAAATGCGGAACAGATGTTGTCGGCTGCCGTCCAGGAAGAAAAGGCCACACAACAACGGTTGAAGAAGGCTGTTCAGCAGCCACGAAGACGGCAATTGCAACGAAACTGGTAACCCCGGCCTTCGCGGCTGGCTCATGATCCCTCGGCAGATGACGCATTCCGGGCCTCCTCAGCTATCATCCGGAGCGTCCAAATGATATATCTTCTGGATCGTGAGGATACGAGTTGATCAGGTTTACGAAACAAGATGCTATAGCTATCAAAACGGATAAGAATTATGAAGCGATATATTTTAGTATGGATATGGATTGTGATGGCACTTCCCACCTTTGCGCAGCGCATCACTGTCACTGCACCTGCACGCGTAGCGGCAGGCGAAAACTTCCGTATTGCCTACACTGTCGATACAAAGGACGTGGAAGACTTCCGGGTTGGAAACATCCCGTCAGCCTTAGAAGTGATTGCCGGTCCCTATACATCTTCGCAATCCAGTTTTCAGATGGTCAACGGCCACACCAGCAGTTCCTCATCTGTCACTTTCACCTACACACTCTATGCCGGCAAACATGGTACATTCACTATTCCTCCGGCACATGCTCTGGTAGGTGGAAAGAAACTATCCTCTAAATCCATACAGATCATCGTCTCTGGATCTGCACGCAATAATGGCAACGCTCCCCAGATGCACGACGATTATGATGACGAACCGCAGATGCGTGCCGCGGGATCTAAGATATCAGGTAATGATCTGTTTATCAAAGTCAGTGCCAACAAACGCCGAGTTCATGAGCAGGAACCGATCCTGCTAACTTATAAGGTTTATACCACGGTAGACCTCACTCAGTTGGAGGAAAAAATGCCTGATCTCCCGGGATTTCATACTCAGAAAATACCTCTTCCGCAACAGAAGAGTTTCAAGTTGGAAAAAGTCAATGGCAAAATGTATCGAAGCGTGACTTGGAGCCAATATGTCATGTATCCACAGATGACAGGAAACCTGAAGATTCCAAGCATTACTTTCAAGGGGGTTGTCGTGCAGCAGAACCGCACTATAGATCCTTTCGAAGCTTTCTTCAATGGAGGTTCCGGCTATATAGAGGTCAAACGCAATATCGTCGCCCCGAGTCTCAATATCCAGGTTGATGCGCTTCCAAATCGTCCGGCAGGATTCTCGGGGGGAGTGGGACGCTTTAACATCTCGGCGCAAATTAACAAGACTGCGGTGAAAGCGGGCGAACCGATTACACTGCGCGTTGTCGTGGGGGGTATCGGAAACCTCAAACTGATCAAGCAACCGATCGTCAACTTCCCAAAGGACTTTGATAAATATGATCCAAAGGTGACCGACAAGACTCGCCTGACGGTCAATGGAGTAGAAGGAAACATGGTCTATGACTATCTTGCTGTTCCCCGCAATCAGGGCAAATATACGATTCCGGCCATAGAATTCATTTACTATGACACGGGCAGCAACGCCTACAAGACGATCAAGACGCAGCCTTTTGACATTCAGGTGGCTAAAGGCGACGGCAGTAGTCTGAGCTTGGCAGACTACAGTGACACGAAGGATCAGGATATACATGGCCTGAAGACTGGTGAGACAGAGCGCTATCAGGTGCGCGACATTTTCTATGGAAGCACCGCATATTGGGTTTGGCTGCTGATCCCCCTGCTTGCTTTCGTAGCGCTGCTCATCATCTTCCGCAAGCGCGCCTTGGACCACGCAGATATCGTCAAAATGCGTGGCAAGAAGGCAAACAGGATTGCTACCAAGCGTTTAAAATACGCCAGCCAGCTCATGCTGCAAGGTAAGTCGGGGGAATTCTATGATGAAGTGCTCCGGGCCTTGTGGGGATATGTAGGCGACAAGTTGGACATGTCCGTTGAGAAACTCTCTCGGGAAAACATCTCCGAGAACCTATTGCAACATCATGTGGACGGGGCAACAATCGAGAAGTTTGTCAACGCCCTCGACGAATGTGAGTTTGAGCGTTACGCGCCAGGTGATCTGTCGGGCAATATGAATCGCACTTTTGAGTCGGCAATGACCGCCATCATGCAAATAGAGAACTTTATGAACAATAAGCAACGAAGGCATAGACCATCTGCCCATTTGCTCCTGCTGATCATTCTCATGCTTCTGCCTGCCTCATCCTTCGCTGTCACCAAGGAGAATGCAGACAGGGAGTATCAGAAAGGCAATTATCAGCAGGCTATCAAGGACTATCAGGAGCTCCTCAAGTCTGGGGTAAGCGCTGCACTCTATTATAATTTGGGCAATGCCTATTATCGAACGGACAACATCACACAAGCTGTCCTGGCCTATGAGCGGGCGGCAATGCTGTCTCCGGGTGATCCTGATATCAATTTCAACCTGCAGTTTGCCAGGTCGAAGACCATTGACAAGATCACGCCGAATAGCGAGATGTTTTTCGTCACTTGGTATCACTCTTTGGTCAATCTGACCAGTGTTGACCGCTGGGCCTCCATCGGTATTGTTGCCATCATTCTCTCATTGATGCTCGTTTTGATGTACCTTTTCGGAAAGAGTGAGCGCTCCCGCAAGATTGGATTCTTCGGCGCGTCTGCGTTGCTGATCCTCTTCCTGCTCAGCAATGTGTTTGCCTATCAGCAAAAACAGGCCTTGCTTAATCGGAGAGGCGCCATCGTCATTGCGACTTCCGTAAAAGTCAAGAAGTCACCGACACAGAATGGAGATGACAGTTTTGTCATCCACGAAGGCACCAAGGTTGAAATAACCGATCGAAGCATGAAGGATTGGCGTGGCATCCAATTAACCGATGGCCGCGAAGGTTGGCTTCTGGCCAGCCAGATCGAGGAAATTTGAGAGTCATCAGATATCATAAAGTAACCCGAATCATGGAGTTTTCTTCTTTCATAGACATTGACCGCTATCTGCTTTCCTGCTTCAATGGAAGCGATTCCCTGTTTTGGGACGGAGTGGTCCTTACGCTCACATCGGGTTATCTCTGGATCCCATTCTATCTGTCGCTGTTCTATCTGATCTTAAAGAACAATGAAACGATGTCCCAGATCTTCCTTACGGTAGCATGCGCCATCCTCTGCGTTGTATTCGCTGACATCATGGCCGACTATGTGATGAAGCCATTAGTCGGGAGATTTCGGCCCGGCAACGATCCGATGTTCAAATACACCGTCGATGTTGTGCATGATCTTCGAGGGATGGACTATAGCTTCTTTTCTGCCCATGCTGCCAACACGATGTCTATAGCTGTATTTTTCAGTCTGTTAGTTAAACACCGTGTCTTTAACTTATTTCTGATCTTTTGGTCGGTAATCAATGGTTGGACACGGCTCTATTTGGGACTTCATTACCCGAGCGATGTCGCATGCGGCTTCATCTGGGGCATTATCGTTGGAATAGGGGTCTACTTCCTATTCAAGAGAATGTTCGCCCGGATATGTCCCAAGCAGAATTACGTTTCCGGACACTATACTTCCTCGGGCTACAGTCTGCCTGATATTAACATGGTCATGACTGTCATGACCCTTACTTGTTGTTTTGCTATTATCTATGGAGTGATCTCCATCAGCAACACCTAATCAGAACAATGAATACAAAACATATAAAAATCAGCGACTACGACTATCCACTCCCGGATCAGCGGATCGCAAAATATCCGATCGAACCGCGCGATCACAGCAAGCTCTTGCTATATCGTCACGGCGAAGTCAGCGAGGATATATTTTATCATTTGCCCCAATATCTTCCTCAGGGAGCTCTGATGGTTTTCAACAACACGAGGGTTATTCAAGCCCGATTACATTTCCGGAAAGATACTGGAGCGCTTATCGAGATCTTCCTGATGGAACCTGCAGCACCTGTTGACTACCAGCAGATTTTCCAGACTGCCGGTCATTGTGCATGGTACTGCATGATTGGAAATCTAAAAAAATGGAAAGAAGGGGCTTTGAAACGTCAGTTTGAAGTGAATGGTGTAACCTTCACATTGACAGCCTCCTTAGTTAGACATGAAGGAAACGTGCAAACCAATGGTACGAACTACTGGATTGATTTCGACTGGGATTCTTCCGACATCAGTTTCGCAGACATTTTGGAATCTGTTGGCGAACTTCCGATACCGCCATATTTGAATCGTGAGACGCAGGAACGGGACAAGACTGCCTATCAAACCGTTTACTCAAAAATCAATGGGTCGGTGGCTGCTCCGACTGCAGGCCTGCATTTCACTGATAATGTGCTGGCTGCATTGGATGCACAGGGCATCGTTCGCGACGAGTTGACACTGCATGTGGGCGCAGGAACATTTAAACCGGTCAAGTCGGAAGAAATCGAAGGGCACGTGATGCACAGCGAATATATCGTCGTTCATAAGCATACCTTTGAGCATCTGCTCCAATATGGGTGCTGTGCCATTGCGGTAGGGACGACGTCTGTGCGAACCTTGGAAAGCCTGTACTATATCGGCGTGAAACTCGAATCCAATCGGGATGCCTCCGAAGAAGATCTGCACGTCGGGCAATGGGAGCCTTATGAAAAGGGGAGAGAGGGACGGATGGTGGACGGAATCACACCTGAGCATGCCATTCGGAACATTCTCGATTACTTGGACCGCAACCAACTTGAAGCCCTGCACACGAGCACACAGATCATCATCGCACCCGGTTACGACTACAAGATCGTCAAAATGTTAGTGACGAACTTCCATCAACCCCAGAGCACATTGTTGCTTTTGGTCAGTGCTTTCGTCAAGGGTGACTGGCACAAGATCTATGACTATGCGCTGTCTCATGATTTCCGTTTTCTGAGTTATGGAGACAGCTCGTTATTAATACCGTAAAAAGATTGAGTACTAAAAGATGAAAATAGGAGATAAGGTCAGTTTCCTCAGCGAAAAAGGAGGAGGAAAGATAGCCGGTTTCAAAGCTGGCGGCATCGTATTGGTTGAGGATGAAGATGGATTTCAGATTCCGATGACGGTCAAGGACATTGTCGTGATCGGCAGTACAGACGCTTATGACATGGGCAAGATGGTCACGTCAAAACTCCAAACGCCTGCCGGTGCCGCTTCAGAAGGAAAACGGCGGATGTCCATCAAGGCAAAGATGCAGGACGTTGAGGATGATCCGGTCGTCAACGAGAAGGACGACGATCCGTCTGAACGCGAGATATCATTCCGCAAACCTGTTGAAGAACGTAAAGGAGGCAATCTGCTGACGGCCTTCATCGCATTTGTGCCCGTGGACATCAAGGAGATTACGAACACCCGATTTGAGATCTATCTTGTCAACGACAGCAACTATTTCATGCACTACATGTGTCTGATGGCTGACGGGGCCAACTGGTCTCTGCGTTACAGCGGAGAGATCGAACCGAACACGAAATTGTATTTGGACGAGATTGGTCGCGAAAATCTCAACGAGCTGAACCGCCTCTGCGTACAACTGATGTCGTACAAGAAAGATAAACCCTTCGTCTACAAACCAGCCATAGATGTGCAGATCAGATTGGACCCCGTCAAATTTTACAAGCTTCATACATTTCAGAACAATGTCTTCTTTGAACCTCCGGCCTTGCTCTACACCATTGTCGATCATGACACACCGGTCCGTCCATTAGTCGTTGATCCCAAACAGCTCAAGGCGGAAATGTTTCGTCGGGCTGACGATGAAGAAAAGGATCTGACCCGCATATCGGGACAGAACAGGCCGGATATCACCACTCCGGGTCTTAAAGCCCGCTCTAAGGACGATCAGCTGATAGTGATGGATCTGCATGCCGACGCCTTACTTGATACAATTGCTGGAATGAGTCCGTCGGATATTCTTAATTATCAGCTGAATAAGTTCCGCAGTGTGCTTGACAGATTTGCGCAGAAGAAAGGACAGAAGATCGTTTTCATTCATGGAAAAGGAGAGGGGGTGCTCCGACGGGCCATCATCAATGATCTCAACTATCGTTACAAGAAATATCAATACCAGGATGCTTCGTTCCAGGAATACGGCTATGGGGCAACGCAAGTAACTATCAAATAATATCGTGACTATGAAACATGGATTTATCACAGTAGCAAGTGCGGTTCCCATCGTAAAGGTTGCCGATTGCGTCAGCAACGTGAAGGAGATTGAATCGGTCATCGCTCAAGCCGAAGGACGGGGCATAGAGATCATCGTCTTTCCTGAATTGGCGATCACGGGGTATAGCTGCCAGGATCTTTTCCGACAGGAACTCTTGCTCAGTGCAACTGAGAATGCTGTCCTCATGTTGCTCGATTTCACCCGTAAACTCGATATTATTACAATCGTAGGACTGCCGGTCGTTGTCGGCAATCTGCTGATGAACTGTGCGGCAGTCATTCAGAAAGGACAGTTGTTGGGCATTGTCCCCAAGACGTTCTTGCCCAACTACAGTGAGTTCTATGAGAAAAGGTGGTTTGCATCCGCACAGGATCTGAAGCCTGCAACGATACGTTACGCGGGAAATCAGGTGCTGATCACTCCGGCGCCTCAGCTCTTTGAGACTTTCGGCGGTGTTAAGTTCGGGATCGAGATCTGCGAAGACGTATGGGCTCCCGTACCTCCCAGCAACCGTCTCGCCCTGCTCGGAGCTGATCTCATATTCAATCTTTCCGCCAGTGACGAACTGATCGGCAAGCACGAATACCTCAAACAGCTGCTTTCGCAGCAGAGCGCCCGAACAATCGGCGGCTATGTCTACAGCGGTTGCGGATATGGAGAAAGCACCCAGGATGTAGTCTATGGCGGCAATGCTTTAATCTATGAGAATGGCGTGTTGCTGGCCGAAGGCGACCGGTTTGCCATGGCGAACCAAATACAGACGGCTCAGATCGACATTGAGAAACTGAGAGGCGAACGACGAAATAACACAACATTTGTCAACGCAATCAAGAATGAAGACAATGCGCAGAGCCTGATCACCATACCCTGTCTTGCCACCTCGAAGAAGGATTTCACACTCACGCGGCCAGTTGACCCGCATCCATTCATTCCGAAAGATTCGGACATGGCCAAGAGCTGCAACGAGATCTTCAGCATACAGGTCATGGGATTGGCCAAAAGAATCATGCACACCAACTGCAAGACGCTTGTTATCGGCATCAGCGGAGGTTTGGACTCCACGCTGGCCCTGTTGGTTTGTGTAAAGACTTTTGACAAATTGGGGCTCGACAGACGAAATATCATCGGAGTGACAATGCCCGGTTTCGGTACTTCTGACCGTACCTACAACAACGCCCTCGCGCTCATGCAGAGCCTGAACATCACGATACGTGAAATCAGCATTGCCAAAAGCGTCAAGCAGCACTTTGAAGATATCGGACATGACATGACTGTACATGATGTGACCTATGAGAACAGCCAGGCCCGGGAACGCACACAGATCCTGATGGATCTGAGCAATCAGTTGAGCGGATTGGTAATCGGGACGGGCGACTTGAGTGAACTGGCCTTGGGATGGTGTACTTACAACGGCGATCACATGAGCATGTACGCCGTCAACTGCAGTGTGCCCAAGACGCTTATCAAGTACCTTGTCCGCTTTGTGGCTGCGAGTGTGGATGCCGCGAGCGCAAGGATTCTGACCGACATTATTGACACGCCGATCAGTCCGGAACTGATACCGACCTCCGCAAATGGCGAGATCCAGCAGAAGACAGAAGATCTTGTCGGCCCATACGAACTTCACGACTTCTTTCTCTATTACTTCCTGCGTTTCGGTTTCCGTCCGTCCAAGCTCTATATGCTCGCTCAGGCTGCATTCAGGAACCGCTACGATGACGAGACTATCAAGAAATGGCTTGCTAACTTCTGTCGCCGGTTCTTCACGCAACAGTTCAAACGCAGTTGCCTGCCGGACGGCCCCAAGGTCGGAAGTGTCAGTCTCAGTCCTCGGGGCGATTGGCGCATGCCGAGCGATGCTGTCGCTTCAATGTGGCTCAAGGAATGTGAAACTTTATGACGGAGAGGTAGTGGGCATCTGGCAGTATTGTTAAAATATTTCAGAATTTCGCTTTTTCCAAGCAGGAAAGTGAGCATCAGAAATGTTAAAGGATTATTCTGAATTTTAACAATTGACATTCAGAATGGGATAGGGGAGTGAACGCATGATGCAGAAATGTCCCTTTAAATGCCCGATAATCAGCATGTAGCATGACAGAATAGCTAAAACTCACAGCATAGATGTATCATTCGGGCCGTCCATATGATAGCTTTGGACGGTCTATATGATAGCTCCGGGCAGCCCGGATGATAGCTTCAGGCCGCAAGGTCTTGATTTTCAGGCATGCTTAGAAATGCGTCCATTTCAACCAAAGGATTGTTTCGGCCGTCAGATGCGTATTTTAAACAAGTAAAGTAAATATTTTCAATAACAAATAGAATGAATAGATTGGTCATTAATTCTTATGAAGAATTTGCATCACATTTAGGTGAAGAACTTGGTAAATCAGACTGGCAGGAAATTGATCAGAATCGTATCAATCTCTTTGCTGATGCGACCTTGGATCATCAATGGATCCATGTTGACGTAGAACGTGCGAAGACAGAAAGCCCATACAAATCAACGATCGCACACGGATATCTGACCTTGTCGCTGCTGCCATATCTTTGGGACCAGATCATTGAGGTCAACAACATTTCCATGTTGGTCAACTACGGTATGGATAAGATGCGTTTTGGCAGACCGGTTCTGACAGGAAGCCGAGTCAGATTGGTCACCAAGTTGAACGCCATAGAGAATCTACGCGGCATTTGTAAGACACAGATCGATTTCAAAATTGAAATTGAGGGCGAACGAAAACCAGCTCTCGAAGGTCTGGCCACATTCCTTTATTATTTTAAATAATCACTCTTCCTGTATCAGCAGTATGCCCGCCACGCACAGCAATATTGATAAAGACACTCTGAATGATATTTTTAATATAATCGGTATTATGATAAATAAAGAATGTCGGAATGTCATTGATACCCCTATCGGCTCTTGTCGTGGAGTTTTGTGCTTGCTGATGGAAAACGGATAAAACGTTATGGATCATCTGCCCCATGATATACCGATGTTGGTTTCAGCCATCAACTTCCTTTTGAGAGATCAGGAGTTTGATACGCTTGATGAAATCTGCTATGCGTACAATGTAGACCGTGCAGATTTGGAAACCCGCTTGAAGCATGCGGGTTACACCTACAACGAGTTAACGAAAAAATTCTGGTAATCGCTAATAAACCTCAAATCCGCAACTACGCGCCTAATATGATACAGAAGCGAAAAGAATCTGCATCGTTAGTAAAAAGGGGGCACAGTGCATC
>ONHE01000185.1 GCA_900317545.1 uncultured Prevotella sp.
AAAATACTCTTATATAAAAAGAAGAAACATACTGTTGACAAGGTATAATTATTCAACAGCCATCACAGACGGAAGAGGTGCCCGGCGTATATGATAGCTTTGGGCCGCCAAGAGCTATGCTTTGGGCCGCCGAAAGCATAGCTCTTGACCGCCCAAAGCATAGCTCCGCGAAAGGCAGAGAAATGCTGTCGGAAATGTGCCTTATCCGGCTTTCTTTTTCGAAGAGATGCCACCGCCTCGACGCAGGGTCAGCGTGGCGGCCTGAAGGCTTCGTTTGGCATGGTTGAATAGGATGGCGGGATTGAACCTGCGGCCTTTGAAGAGGGTCTCAAAGTGCAGGTGCTCGGTGGTCGCGCGACCCGTGCGACCGGTCAGCCCGATCACTTCACCGGCCTTGACCTTTTGTCCTACGCGGACCAGATTCTTGCTCTGGTGACCGTAGAGGGTCTCGAAACCATAAGCATGACGGATGACAATGCAGTTGCCATAACCCGCGTAGCGGCACGACCGCGTCACGATGCCATCAAAGGCAGCCACGATCTCGTCGTTCGGACGCGTCTTGATGTCTACGCCGGAATGGCCTCGGCGACCGCCATAGTCGCTGATCACATGGGCTCCGGGTAACGGATAAGCCCAGTGGGTGGACCCTATCTGCTCGAGATCCAACTTGAATGTGGCGCTCGTCAGGAATGGGTCGTCCTCCACAGATGATGGATCTAAGCTGAACTCCGGCACCGTCTCCTTCCGGCTGACGGCTAAACTGACGTGCGCGCCGGCCTTCCTGAAGACCACCATCTGCTTGCGCAGTCGATGGCTCCGCGTGTCTATGAGGGTCTCGGGATTGATTTTCGCCCCGTTGACCATGATCGAGAAGAGACAGCAGACGCGCTTGCCATGGCCGCCTACGATGGCAATGGTCTGGCCAGCTTTAACCTTTTGCCCCACCTTGACCAAGTTCTGGGCGTTGCGCCCGTAAACGGTTTCAAGTCCGTTGTCATGTCTGACGACGATGACATTGCCATATGCGGCGAGGCTGCGTGACAGACGAACCGTGCCGTCAAACATGGCCTTGACGGCATCGCCGGATGAAGTGACAATCTCAAGATCAGTCCCCCCGTCGGTCGCTTCTACCTTTCCGACTGGCAGGGGAAATGAATAGCCGGCGTCAGAAAGCGTTCCGAAGTCGACCTGAAAAGCGTTGGACCGACTGAAGAGACCGGGAGTCTCGATGCTGATCTGCTGCCGCTCGGCTGGCGTAAACTCATCCTTGGCCACCATCACCTGCTCAAAGGGGATGGCAAAGAGAAGGGTCAGCAGAATAGTACGCATGGTATGAGTCATTGAAATTCGTTTTTTGAGGTTGATTCGTTTAGTAGTATCCCGGTGTAGATGCGTCCCGACTCGACACCCAAGCGGCGGGCCGAGAAATAAAGGTCGGCATTGTCATAGGTGCAGACATCTGACATGCGGATGTGATCCGAAGCCAAGCCGGCCTCCTCAAGCTGCATCCGGTTGCACGTCGGCAGGTCAATATGCCACTTGTCCGTGCGCTGCGCGATCCGGTCCATGTCGAAACCGGCTTCGGCAAACTGTGCATAGACTTCGTCGCCGACCTCAAACCGTGCCAGTGAAATGCCCGGACCGATGACCGCCTCGAGCGTTGCGGGATCGGTGAGAAAGGCTGCCCGCAGCTCGGCCACCATCTTCTGTACGATGCGCTGAAGTGTTCCGCGCCAACCGGCATGGACGGCAGCCACCGCATGACGGACCGGATCATGGAGCAGGACCGGTATGCAGTCGGCGGTGGAGACCCCGACACACGTGCCCGGCATGGCAGTCAGCACGCCGTCTATGCCCTCGAGCAGCATGCGTTTGACGTCTTCGGGCAAACTGAAGAACTCCGGTCCGATCTGCCGAAGCTCGGTCCCGTGGACCTGATGGGGAATGATGAGCCGCTCGGGCGTGATCCCAAGGCTGTCGGCCAGAGCCTCACGGTTGGCCCGGACCGCATCGGCGCTGTCGCCGCAGAAGGCGTTCACGTTCATCGAAGCATACAAACCCTCGCTGCATCCGCCCTTCCGGGTGGTGCTGAAGGCCACGACACCGTCGCCCAAGTCATAAGGAGTCAACACCGGTTTCATCATCCGACCGTCACCCTTCAATGTATTCAAAGTCTTCCAAGTCATCGACAGTGTCCTCGTCGATATCGTCCACGATCTCCACTTCCTCGTCGGCACCCTCCTCGATCAGCTCCGCTGTCAGGAGGGAGATGTCCTTGTCGCGGTGCACGAGCGTGTCTTCGGCCGTGATGGCCTGAAGTTTGTTGCTCTCACTGTTGAGCTCCCGCCACAGCACATCTTTCAGTTCGTCGAGGCCCAGACCCGTTACGGACGAGATGAAAACCACGGGCAGATCGTCCGGAAGTGTCTCGTGGAGCATCGCGATCAGCTCTTCGTCGAGCAGATCACATTTGGTCACGGCCAGCACCCGATGCTTGTCGAGCATGTCAGGATTGAATTTGGTCAGCTCGTTGAGCAGCACCTCATAGTCATGTTTGATATCATCGGTGTCGCCGGGGACCATGAACAGCAGGAGCGAATTGCGCTCGATGTGGCGCAGGAAGCGCAGTCCGAGCCCCTTACCCTCGCTGGCTCCCTCGATGATACCGGGTATGTCGGCCATCACGAACGACTGTTGGTCACGGTAACCGACGATACCCAACGACGGCTCAAGCGTCGTGAAGGGGTAGTTGGCGATCTTCGGGCGCGCGCTGGAGAGTGCAGACAGCAGCGTCGACTTGCCCGCATTGGGGAAGCCCACAAGGCCTACGTCGGCCAGTAACTTCAGCTCCATGATCACCGTCCGTTCCTCCAAGGGCTCGCCGGGTTGGGCATATCGGGGCGTCTGATTGGTGGCCGTGCGGAACTGGAAGTTGCCCAAGCCGCCACGTCCGCCTTTCAGCAGCAGCACCGTCTGCCCGTCATAGGTGACGTCGCAGATGTATTTGCCCGTCTCGGCATCATAGACCACCGTCCCGCAAGGTACCTCGATGTAGACGTCCTTGCCGTCTGTGCCATGTCGTTTGTCGCGTCCTCCGTTGCCTCCATGCTCCGCGAAGATATGGCGCTGATACTTCAAGTGGAGCAGCGTCCAATAGTTATGATTGCCGCGCAGATACACGCTGCCGCCACGTCCGCCGTCCCCGCCGTCGGGTCCGCCATTGGGTTGATACTTCACATGGCGGAGGTGCATCGAACCGCGACCGCCTTTGCCCGATCGGCAGTATATTTTCACGTAGTCAACAAAATTGGATTCTGGCATAGAAAAAGATGGTGGAAAAATTAAAAAAGATCAGAAAAAAAGCCCTCACCCATGACGGAAACGGCCGGAGACCATGCATGTAGTCTCCGGTCGGTAAACCGTCGGAAGGTCAGTCAGAGGCTGTCGATCACCCGGCAGATATCCCCGAAAATGCGATCCAACTCGCCGAAGCCGTCGATGTGGTGATGGATGCCTTCCTTGGAATACCACTCGATCAGCGGCGAAGTCTGCTGATGGTACACGTTGAGACGCTTGCGGATGGTCTCTTCATTGTCATCACTGCGCCCGCTTTGCTGTCCGCGGAGGATCAACCGCTTCATCAACTCTTCTTCCGGAACGTCAAGTTCGATCATCGCAGCAACATGGTGGCCGCGCTGGGCCAGCATTTCCTTCAGGGCTTCTGCCTGCGGAATCGTGCGCGGAAAACCGTCGAAGATCACGCCCTTGTGCTCTTTGCCGAAGCTGTCATAGACAGATGCAAGGATGCTGACCATCAGATCGTCGGGAATCAGCTGTCCTCCGTCAATGTAACTCTTGGCTGTCCGACCGAGTTCCGTGCCGTTCTTGATCTCGTTGCGAAGCACATCGCCGGTCGAGATGTGCCCGAATCCGTACTTCGCAATCAACTTGTCGCTCTGGGTGCCCTTACCTGAACCAGGCGCACCGAAAATAACTATATTCTTCATTGTTAAACTGTAAAGGGACGAAAGCATCACTTTCTCGCGGAAAGCCTCATCCTTCGACCAATGTATAAATGTCTCTCAGATTGCGCCCTTGCTGATCGTAGTCGAGCCCGTAGCCGACAATGAAGTCGTTGGGGATCTCGATAGCGACATACCCAATGTTCAAAGGCACCTCCAACTTGCCGGGTTTGAGCAGCAGGGAACAGATGTGCAACCCTTTCGGATCGCGCGTGCCCAAGGTCTCAAGCATCCGTTTCATGGTGGCGCCCGTATCGACAATGTCCTCCACAATGATCACCTCGCGGCCGTGAAGGTCCTCATTGATACCTATCACTTCCTTGATCTTGCCGGTGGAGACGGTGCCTTCGTAAGAGGCTAACTTGACAAATGAAATCTCACAAGGGATCGTCAGGTAACGCATCAGATCTGCTGCAAAGATGAAAGAACCGTTCAGCACGGCCAGCAGCAGCGGATTCTTGCCATCCATGTCCTTGTTTATCTTCTCAGCAACTGCCTTCACACGCTGCTGTATTTCCTGTTCGGGAATGAACGTCCTGAACGTTTTGTCTTTGATTTTTATGATGCTCATGGGCGACAGATGATAATTTGATGCAAAAGTAATAAAAACTATTGAAAATCGGGATTTGTCATCCGGAGTTTTTTAGTAAAATATCTAAAATCTGCGGACACCGATTCTGATTCTCCGATCTTTTCACTATCTTTGCACTGTTATGAAGATATTCACAGCAGCTCAGATACATGAGTTAGACAAGTATACCATCGAGCACGAGCCCATCTCGTCCCTCAACCTGATGGAAAGGGCCGCAAAGGCACTCTGCAGGGCGATCAGTGAGCGATGGACAGAACAGACGCCCATCGTCGTCTTCGCCGGTCCGGGCAACAATGGAGGCGACGCACTCGCACTCGCACGATTACTCGCCGAGCAGGACTATCACGTTTCGGTCTACCTGTTCAATATTCATAATCACCTCTCCGACGACTGCTCGGCCAACAAGAAGCGCCTGGTGGAAAGCAAACGCATCAGGAATTTCACCGAGATCACACTCAACTTCGACCCGCCCGAGCTGCCCGCGGGCACGCTGGTCATAGACGGACTCTTCGGCTCAGGCCTCAACAAACCGCTCGCCGGAGGATTTGCGTCGCTGGTGAAGTATATCAACCAGTCGGCCGCAAGCGTGGCCAGCATTGACGTCCCGTCAGGTCTGATGTGCGAGGACAATACGTACAATGTCCGTGCAAACATCATCCGCGCCGATCTCACGCTCACCTTCCAGCAGAAGAAGCTGTCTATGCTCCTGGCGGACAATCAGTCTTATCTCGGTGAGTTGCGCGTCTTGGACATCCGACTGAGCCAAGAGTTCGTCAAAAACACCGAAGCTCCCTTTTCCATAGCCGAGGAGAGCGACATCCGGCCGCGGCTTCTGCATCGCGATGACTTCGTCCACAAGGGCAACATGGGGCACGCCTTGCTCATCGCGGGCAGCTATGGGATGGCCGGAGCGGCCATCTTAGCCACCCGCGCATGTCTCCGCTCCGGAGCCGGAAAGGTGACCGTCCACACGCCGCGGAAGAACTATGACATCATGCAGACTGCCGTTCCGGAGGCTGTGATGCAGATGGACCACGAGGAAACGTATTTCTCCGAGGCCGTCGATATGGAAGGATTCGACGCCGTGGGCATCGGTTCGGGACTCGGACAGCAGGAGAACACGGCGATCGCCATGATCGCTCAGATCCGGCGGACACAGTGTCCGATCGTGCTCGATGCCGATGCCATCAACATCTTGGCCAATCACCGGGCCTGGGTGCAGCAGCTTCCGAAAGGCGTGATCATGACGCCTCATCCGCGCGAATTTGACCGGCTGGCCGGCGGAACGAGCAACGGCGACTACGAACGGCTGATCAAAGCGCGCCAGACAGCTGAGCACCTGCAGGCCTATATCGTCCTGAAAGGCCATTATTCCGCACTCTGCCTGCCGGACGGACACATCATCTTCAACTCCACAGGCAACAGCGGGATGGCCACAGCGGGCAGCGGAGACGTGCTCACAGGGATCATCACCGGACTGCTCGCACGTGGCTACAAGGAAACGGATGCCTGCTTAGTGGGGATGTACCTGCACGGATTGGCCGGCGACTTGGCCATGCGCGAGGTCGGGAAGGAAAGTCTGGTCGCCAGTGACATCATCCGCTTTCTGCCCCAGGCATTCAAACGACTCAACGACTGATATCATCTAAAATCATCAACAGACATGAAGAAGCTACTTCTAACACTCATCTTATGGAACATCATAGGCACAGCGGCCGCTCAACAGACGGTGGCCGGCACGAGCTATTACCTGCCGAAGACGGCGCTCAGGTTCAGTTTCCTGATTGAGAAGACAACCTACGAGCCGGGGCAGTTTGCCGCCTATGCGGACCGGTACATGAAAAAGAAAGTCTCATTGACACCAAGCACGACCTACAGGATCATCAACTGCGACATGCAGCCCACGGCCGTGCCCGACACGACCAAGCAGTTCACGCTACTCTTGGACAAGAAAATCAGCATCTATCAGGTTGAAAAGAGCGACGAAGGGATACTCCTCGCCATCAACGCAACAGGCAAACGGCTCAGACAGCCCGATGCTTTCGTTCCGGCGAAGCAGCCCGCAGACCTGAACCCACGCGACTTCATGAACGAGGACATACTGACTGCCAACAGCTCTGCCAAGATGGCTGAGCTGATCGCAGAAGACATCTATGACATCCGCGAGAGCCGTAACCAGCTCACGCGAGGCCAGGCAGAGAGCATGCCAAAGGACGGAGAGCAGCTCAAGATTATGATGAGCAACCTCAACACGCAGGAAACGGCGCTCAATCAGGTCTTTGAAGGTATCACCAGACGCGACACCATCGAGAAGGTCATCACCTATGTGCCGGTCAAAGGGGTGGGAAAGACGCTTCTCTTCCGATTCTCCAAGAAATTGGGGATCACGGATCCGGACGATCTGGCCGGTGTGCCTTACGAGCTCACCATCGACGAACAGCATCAGGTGACCGATCAAACGCCTGTCCCGGAAGAGAGCAAGAAGTCGAAGGAAGACTTCGGGCTCAACGTGAACATGCCTGACAAGATCCGCGTAGTTCTGACCTCAGAGGGCGAGACACTGAAGACTTTCGAGGTGCTCGCGGCACAGTTCGGCAAGACGGAGAACCTGAGTGCGGAGCTTTTCGGCAAGAAGCAGACCAGCAAACTGATACTCAACCCGCTTACAGGCGGCATCGAAAGCATTCAGGCAGAGGTCGTCAAATAAACCCGGAGCCGGCACTTTCGTCCCATTGATGACGAAGGTGCCGGCTCCATTTCATCCATTTCCGTCAGGCAGACGGATGCTGCAGACGGTCTGCAGACAGCTTTTGGTCCGGCCGGTCACAAGTTCCGGATGCGCTCATCGAAGTCTCGGGCACCGCCGGAGATACCGAACAGCTTGTGGAGTAACCGCACCCGGAGGTTGGTCACGGCCTGTGGGGAGACGGCAAGCAAGGCGGCCAGCTCGGTCGGAAGGAAACGCAGACGAATGAGAAGACACGCATGAAGCTCGCGATCCGACAGTTCCGGCAGCCGCCTGAGTGCCATCCAGAACCGTGGATCGTGGGCTCTGACCTGGGCCCGAAGCTCCTTCCAGTCTTCCGCCTGCCCTATCTGTCCGCGCGAAGCCATGCGATGGAGGGCAATAACGGCGTCATCCCCGAGGAGCATGTCCTGCATGTCCCATTGCCGGAGCTGCTGACTGTCATCCTGATAGGCCGCGATGCGCTGCCGAAGCCGGCTGATCTCGTTCTTCGCCCTGTTGTAATCTTCGATATCACGGAGGTAACGCCGGTTGAGATCATGGATGTGCCGACGGAAGAAACGCACCTGTCGGCGATGGTAAAGGGCCAGCATCAGCAGGCCTGTCAGGAGGATGCAGATGATGCTGAGTGTCACTACAGCCCGCCGATAGGCCCGCTGTTGCTGCCACGACTGCTGCTCGGCCTGCTGCATAGAGACCAATTCGTCGGCTTCACCGAGTGACGGTGCCGCCTTGTAGGTGCGGATCTGCAGATCCTTGAGCAGGCTGTCATCAGGGCGATATTTGAGCAGTGAGTCGATCGCAGCGATCCTAACGACCGGCGAACTGGCTCCTGCGGCGTCGAACCACATGAATTCCGCCTCGCGCTCCCTGTGCTGCCGATGGTAGATATTGCCCAAGAGGAACGACGACTTCTTGCTGATGTCGACGCCGTTCACAGCCTCCAAGCAAGCCAAGGCGCGCTGCAGGTCGCCCTGCCGCAGGTAGCTGTCGCCCTCACTGACCCGCAGTTCGGTTTTCACCCGAGTGCTCACGCTGTCATAGAGTGGGCGTGTGAGCCGCTGATAGTATGTGAAACTGTCGCGCATCCCTATCCGATCGTAAGCCTCTGCCATGTTGTTGCAGATCCGCACGATGCGGTTCTTGTCCTCCGGTGCCTGTTTCACCTGGGCCAAGGCTTGCCGGAAGCAGCTGATGGCCTGTCGAAAGCAGTCGGCAGAGAGGTTCACCTCACCCATCACGGCATTGGCATAGAGCAGCAGGATGTGATCTCCGGAGCGGCAAGCACGCCTTGCTGTCATGCCGTCACGCATGGCTTCGGCCCACCGGGAGCGCAGATAGCTGTTCTGTGCACGTGCCAACAAAGCCCGGACGTACAGTTCCCGATCGGCCGCATCACGCTCGGAGAAATAGCGGATGGCACGGCTGATGGCCGAATCGCTGGCCAATGACAGTCCCTCACGCATGATCTCTTCCGTATAGAGCACGCAGAAGTAGGCACTGTCGTCAGCATTTGCAAGCCGCGGTTCGATCTCCACGAGCATCATCATCACACTGTCGGGATGACAGAAACGCAGTCGATCAATGGCCAACAGGCCTTCCTGATGGGCCGGACGCTGTCCGCAGCCCACCAAGAGGAGCCCGATGAACGTGAGAGAGAGATAGATTCGTTTCAACATACGTAATCTGCCGGGAGAGGATTACTCTAATCTGAACGAGACCGGAAGCATGTATTTGACCCGCACCGTTTTGCCCTTCATCTTCCCGGGCTTCCATTTCGGCATACTCTTCGCCACGCGCAGTGCCTCAGCATCAAGCAAGCTGCCGGCCGACCTGACCACTTTGAAATCAGAGAGGCTGCCGTCTTTCTCAACCACAAAACGGATCACGCTGCGCCCCTGAATTTTTTTCTTCATGGCGGCTTCGGGATATCGCACGTTGTGATGGAGAAAATTCATCATCTCGCTCATTCCTCCAGGATACTCGGGCATCACCTCCACCACGTCATAAACTTTGCCTTGGCGCTTCTGCTGCTGTGCTTCAGCGGTAGCGAAACAAAGCAGGGCACCGATGATCATACAGATTATTCTTTTCATTTTCGTTTGTGTTTTAAAGGATTAAACTTGTTGTGTTGTCATGACGATGCAAAGATAGCTTTTCCGGGGAACTGGTGCAAGGATTTGATTACACAAGATTACATGATGGGGAGTCCAGAAGTTCAGGAGAGGAGAAGGAAAGGAGGAAAGACAGGAGTGCAGGAGTGCAGGAGTTTGGGAGTACAGACAAATACAATGAAGGATTTCTGCCCCACAACTATGCCTATGCACATATGTCTGTACTCCCAAACTCCTGCACTCCCGAACTCCTCTGAAATCCCTCCCGGATTTCTTAACTATTGTCTGGACTCCCGAACTCCTCCACTCCTGAATTTCTCTGAAATCCCTCCCAAAAAGAGACGGAGGCCACGCGATTGTAGCCTCCGTCTCTGTCAGATCCTGTGTTTCGTGAACACGGGGAATATCATCAGTCGAGCTGAGCGAGCTTATTGTCGCTACCCAGAACGTCGGTGATCTTGTGCTTGTAGAGCTGCTCCATGAACTCACGAGCCTTACCACAGTACTGGCGAGGATCGAAATACTCGGGATGCTCGTCTAATGTCAGACGCACGCCGGCTGTGAACGCGAGGCGCGAATCAGAGTCGATGTTGATCTTGCACACAGCACTCTTGGCTGCGCGGCGCAACTGCTCCTCAGGAATACCAACGGCATTGGGCAACTTACCGCCATGCGCGTTGATGATGTCGACATACTCCTCGGGAACGGAAGATGATCCGTGGAGGACGATGGGGAATCCGGGGAGCTTCTTTTCGATCTCTTCCAACACGTCGAAAGCCAATGGGGGCGGGATCAAGCGGCCTGTCTTCGGATCGCGGGTACACTGCTCAGGGGTGAACTTATAAGCTCCGTGGCTGGTACCGATGGAGATGGCGAGCGAATCGCAGCCTGTGCGCGTGGCGAAGTCGATCACCTCCTCCGGTTTGGTGTAGTGGCTTGCTTCCGACTGCACCTCATCTTCAACACCGGCCAGAACGCCCAACTCTGCCTCGACAGTCACGTCAAACTGATGTGCATAGTCGACGACCTTGCGCGTCAGAGCGATATTCTCCTCGTAAGGGAGTGCAGATCCGTCGATCATGACGGATGAGAATCCGAAGTCAACACAGCTCTTGCAGAGTTCGAAACTGTCACCGTGATCCAGATGGAGCACGATCTCGGGATGGTTGCAGCCCAGCTCCTTGGCATACTCCACAGCGCCCTCGGCGAGGTAGCGGAGCAAGGTCTGGTTGGCATATTTGCGGGCACCCTTTGACACTTGCAGTATCACCGGCGACTTCAGATCAGATGCAGCCTTGATAATAGCCTGCAATTGTTCCAAGTTGTTGAAGTTGAATGCGGGTACGGCCCAACCACCATTGACGGCCCTTTTGAACATCTCGCGAGTGTTCACGAGGCCTAATTTCTTGTAATCTACTGCCATAATCTATTGTATATGTTAATAATGAATACTTTGATATTCAGTTGCAAAATTACCATATTTATCTTAGACTTCAAAAAGATAATCCATTTTTTAATGTTGAATTTGGATTAAAAAGGTTAATATTCATGCAGATCCACTCCCCTCTTTTTGTTTTTGCAAAATGCACTTTACAAACACCGTAAACACAGATGATTTTTTCGGGCTGCGCAGAGCTATGCTCCGGGCCGTCCATATGATAGCTCCGGGCCGCCCAAAGCTATGCTCTCGACGGCCCGGAGCATAGCTCTGCGCCAGGCAAAAAATAGCCGAACTTCAACAAGAAGACAACTACTTGTTGTTCAGACACTTACAACAAAACTGCCAAGATGCGGATTTTGCGCTTCGGGACGGTCAGTCCACCACGGCAACCGAATCCTTGTGACGGCGGGTCAGCTCTGATGCAAAGAGCAGAACGATGAAAAATCCGATGAACGGAATGAGGAAGGGCAGGAAGAGACTGCCCGTTGTGTCAGCGATCAACCCCATCAGCAGGAAGCCGCAACCGCCGATCGGCGTCATCATGAGCAGCGACGAGGCACTCTTGGTGAGATTGCCCAGCCCCTGCAGGGCGAGCGAAAAGATCGTCGGAAACATGATGGCTTCAAAGAAATAGTTGGCCACCAAGGCCACCATGGAGACGCGCCCCAAGTCGAGCATCACCGTGCCGATCGAGCAGATGCTACCTATGGCACAGCCAAGCAGCATCCGCTCGGCCGGCACACGCCGCATGATCCACGCACCGACGAAGCGTCCGATCATGAAAAACGCCAGCGCCACGGTCAGCACAACGCTCGCGGTGTTGTCGCTCATCCATCCCCGACCGGTCATGAAGTTGATGAAATAGCTGTTGATCGAGATCTCGGCGACCTCATAAGCCAGCAGGGCGACAAGGCCGAAGACAAACATCGGATGATGGCGGAAGAGCTTGCCGATGCGCGTCCCCTTCACTTTGTCCTCCTCGGTCTCGGCATGACGGATCTCGGGAAGGTTCACCCGCGAGAAGATCACGGCGATGCCTAAGACCAAGATGCCCAATATGGTGTAGGGAATGACGACGTCATGCGTGTCGACCGCACCGCTGAAAAGGAACTGACCGATGACAAAGGTCGCGAAAAGACTGCCGAGCCCGTTGAACGACTGGGAAAAGTTGAGGCGCGCCGTACCCGTTGCGCGATTCCCGAGTTCGGTCACATAGGGGTTGGCAGCGGTCTCGAGGAACACTAACCCGCATCCGATGATGAACAGGGCCCCTAAATACGCATAAAACGTACCGGCCTCGGCACCGGGGATGAACAACAGGGAGCCGATGCCGAACAGCACCAACCCGAACACCACGCCCAAGCGATAGCCACGCCGGTTGATGAACCAGCCGGCCGGAATGGCCATCAGGAAATAGCCGAGATAGGTCGTCACCTGGATCAGCGACGACTGTGTGATCGAGATATCCAGTGCGTTCTGGAAATGCTTGTTGAGCACATCGAGGATGGCCCGGGCAAATCCCCAGAGGAAAAACAATGAAGTGATAAGGATGAAAGGAACAACATACTGCTTGTTCGTGAGTGTCGGGCGTTGGCTTTTCATTGCTGATGACAGGGATAGGGATAACAAAGAATGAAGGAACGACTGTCCATCCCTTCATTCTCTACAACCATTTTACGACAATAAGGATTATTTGCTCTCAACGGGTTCGATCAATTTCCAGATCAGGGCCGACAATGCACCGCCTACCAGCGGGCCCACGATAAAGATCCAGAGGTTGGACAAGGCACTGCCGCCGATGAACAGGGCCGGACCGATAGAGCGTGCGGGATTGACCGATGTGCCTGTATAGCGGATGCAGGCAAGGTGAACCAGCACCAGTGCAAGACCGATGGCCAGACCGGCAAAGTTGTTCGTGGCGCCGTTGGTCTTGGCCGTTGCGCCCAGCACGACGAGCACGAAGACGCAGGTGAAGAAGATTTCGGCCAGAAGACCGGCGGTCACTCCGATGCCGTCCTGCAGATTGTTGGCTCCCAATCCCGACGTTATCGGATCCATTCCTTCCGAACTTCCGACGATCAGATACAGGATAGCAGCGCCAATGAGACCTCCGATGACCTGGAACAACATATACATGCCGCAGTCCTTTGCATTCATGCGGCCACTCAGATACACGCCTAACGTGATGGCGGGATTGATGTGGCAACCCGAGATACCACCGATGGTATAGGCCATGGCGACAACGGAGAGTCCGAAAGCCATCGCTGTTCCGACAACTGAAGCCTGATTGGCCGGATCACACGCCAATGAAACGGCTGTGCCGCAACCCATTAATACCAGCACCATAGTGCCTACCATTTCTGCCAAATACTTTTTCATAGACAATTTGTTTTGATAAAGATAGTTCTATAATTGATAACGCAAAAATAAGCATAATATTCGTAACGGACAACGATAGCCGTAAAATATTTTTCAAATAAGTCGCATTTTTCCATCTGACAGTTATCAGATGGCGCTCCCACAGCAATCCTTTGACGCTCATGACGTTATACTGCATCATGGCCGAAGCTATCGTCCGGCCAGTATTCCTTTCAGAAGAAAGGTGGCATTCTGATTCCTCGCTACGCCGGGCGTGATGCGATAGGAATAGGTGACACGGTCGCCTAACTCGATCTCAAAACAGAAATTGTGGAACCGGAGACTGTCGCGCTCACTCATCTTCGACAGTTCCAAGTCGTGCGTGGCTACGATCCCGCTCACCTGGAGACGCGAGATGGCATCGAGGAAGAGGCGTGACCCGTTGAGCTTGTCCAACGAATTGGTGCCTTTGAGGATCTCGTCGAGGATGATGAGCGTATGTGTCGACGGCAGATCCTGGGCTTCCGCTGACGGCGCCTCGCAGAAGTCGATCAGCTGGCGGAGGCGCAGGAGCTCGGCATTGAAATAGGATATGCCGCGCGAAAGATCGTCATTGGTGCGCATGCTGCTGAATAAGCGGAACCGGGAGACACGCAGCCGACGGGCGAAGACAGGCATCCCGTTGAGCGCGAGGACGTAGTTGACGCCGACGGAACGCAGGAAGGTGCTCTTGCCGGCCATGTTCGCGCCCGTGATAATATAGAAGTGGCGGTCGGAGATGCTGAAATCGTTGCGCACGGCTTTATCTCCTAAGAAAGGATGACAGAGCCCTTCGGCCTCGTAGATGACCGTATCGCCGCTGACAATTTCAGCTTCCGTGGTCGCCGGTTCGTTGTAACGGAAGGTACCCATGCTGACCAAAGCATCCACATCACTGACAATCTCGATCCATCCGCCTATCTTGTCCATGTAGGCCTGCTGCCATCTGATGAACCGGCGGATGAGAAACAGGTCACCCAAGAGGAAGGTATCCATGAGGAAAAGACCCATGACGTTGCCCCGACGGTCGAGCCCATCGATCACCTGTTCCATCCTTTCGAAGGAGATCCGCGCTTCGCGGAGAGCGCCGAATGCGGTCTCCAAATCAGCAGGAACATGCTCCTTCTCCGTACAGAGACGGATCATGCGAATGTATTGCTGCATCTGTTCGTGAAGCCCTTCCATGATCTTCGAGATGTGTCTGAGGGCTTTAGAGGTCAGAGTGTAAACGGCAAAGAACTGCACGATGGCCCACACGATGGGGAGGTTGACGCTGATGGTCCCTTCGGCAGCCAGCACCACGGCTGCGAGAAGGCCCACAATCAGCATGATCGCGGCAGCTTTCGTCAACGGAGAAGCAAGCCATCGGGAAACGGCCACGTCGCTTGCGGCGGTCAGCACACGGCAGATGCCGCTCGAATCGATGCGTCGACGCTGGCCTATGGACATGAAACGCGCGCGCCAAAGTTCATCTTCCGCAAATGCGCGGATATTCTCCGGCTGATAATGAATGCGCCGGAACGACAGGTAGGAGGCCAATCTGTCGCTGCCGCCTGTCGTGATCGTGCGGTTCATACGCTGAAAGAGGGAGTCGCGCCCGAAGATATCGAGGTCGTAAGTGAATGCATGGTGCGGGTCGAGATATTGCGCTCCGGCATCGAAAGGCGTGAAGTCGCCATCCAAGTAGCTGATTTCGTGTTCGTAGACCGAATGCAGATCTTCCATCGAACGGATGCGCCGGTCGTTGCGAACATCCGACATGCGGATCCAGGTGTAGCCAAACAGCGCGCCGACGGCAGGCAGCAGGATCCACCGTCCGCCTGCAACGACTGTTGAGAGGGCGATCAGCGTGAGGAAAAGGATAAAAGTGAGAAGCTCGCCGACGACAAACAGACGGTTGCGGCGTCTCAGCTGCACCACGGTCTCTGCATAGCGCCGGGACTGGTCAACGTAATAAGTGCGTATTGGATTCATCAGATTGAGTGATCGTTCATTGGATCTTCTTTAGGGCTTGAGCTTACAGATTGTCGGGGATCTCTTCTTCTCTGCTGCCCGGAAGCAGCACCACTCCCTCCTGCTTCTTGCCGTCCATCATGATCCTCAGAGGACGTTCGAAACGCACGTGCCGCACATATTGCGTCTCCTCCACAGCCGGGAGCGCATCGAGAAGGCTTTTTCGGAAGAGGCCGTTGCCGGCATGCGTGTCGATCGTAAAATAGCCGACGCCGAAGCTCGTGAGGTTTTGGAAGAAGTGAGTGCCTTGACTTGGATCGACCTGATAGTTCTTCAGGGCCACCTCCACGATCACTTTGGCAGCACTGATATGTGGCCACTTGACCGGGATGCCGAGCCAGGAGTCGCTCGAACCCCATCGTCCCGGCCCGACGAGGACATAAGACTGGTTGGCGGCAAGGAACTTTCTGTTGATGCGCTCGATATCCTGCGCGATGGCGGGATTGTTCATGGCAGAGAAGTTCTCGTCTGTTTTGACATAGACAACATCGGTCACTTCCTCTGAGACACCATGCCCCAGCGAGTTGTAGGAACGCAAGAGACAATCGTCATCAGGTATATCTGCAAGGTTCTCATCGAGCATCTGCTTCGAGTCGACGATCGGTCTGATCTGCAGTAAATAGAAATCTCCCGATCGGTCTTCGTTCAGATTGCAGGCAAACTCGATCTCTACGGGACGCTTCATGGCCTCTGCTCCGAACTGCATGGACATCTGCAGGAGTTCCGGGAGGGGGAATACGCCCTGCTGTAAGACGCCGGAGAAGGAGATCACTTTGCGCCCGCCTTCGTAAAGGCCGTCGCGTATGATCTGATCATAAGGATCATAAGTCGACGCGATAAAATTGAGCGAGCGGTCCGCTTCGGCATCCTTGACCTTCAGTTTCAATATGTTGAAGCCGTCATCCACGGTGAAATCATTGCCCACATGCTTCATATCGAGCGCATAGAACTGTGTCTGGGTCTCGCGGAGCGCAATATCCAGTTCGGACATCTGCAGAATCTGATGCGGATGATAGGGTGAAACGCGAAGGGTCTGGCCGCCGTCTACAATGTACTTACCCAAGCCGAGGGCCAGCGAGGCGATTCCTTCCTCGGCCCGTTCTTCACCGATCGGATAGTAGTTGAGCGAACGTAGCACGCCGCTCATGTTCGGATAGTAGCGCGCATGATCATACTCCCGCCCCACCACTTCTTGCAGGATGACGGCCATCTTCTCCTGATCGATCACGTTGGAAGTGGCAGTCATGTAGGCCTTGGAATCCTTATAGTAGACCGAGGCATAGACGCTCTTGATGGCGCACGACAGCATCTGCAGCATGGCATACCTGTCCTCCAAGTAAGGAATCATATAGGTGGAATAGACTCCGGCGAAAGGTTGATAGTGCGCATCTTCCAACAGCGACGACGAGCGGATGGCTATAGGCGACTTAGTGGCATCGAAAAACGTGAAGAAATCAGCAATCAGCGAATCCGGAAGGTGGGCTCGGAGAAAGTGTTGGAGTATCTCTTCATCGCTCGCATCGCTTAGTGCAACCTGGTAAAGATTGTTGTTCTCCATGAACTGGTCGAATATGTCGGTGCAAAGGACCACGGTTTTCGGGATCTGAACAGTGACTCCGGGAAACTGGTTGAACTGTGGGTGGAGCTTGATGATATTGTCCAAGAAAGCCAGACCGCGCCCCTTGCCGCCCAAGGAGCCGTCTCCGATGCGGGCAAAGTGGGCATATCGGTCGAACTTGTCGCGGTCAAAGACGGCCACTACACCGATATTCTTCATGTGGCGATACTCTACGATGGCGTCGAAGATGATCTTCCGGTGCGCATCGACATCCTGGAGCTTGTGCCAGGTGATGCCTTTGAGAAACTGGGATACAGGAAATATGGCCCGCGCACAGAGCCAACGGCTCATGTGGTTGCGGCTGATGTGGTAGAGCATCGAGTCGTTCGGGATTTTGAAGATGTTGTCCTGGAGCTCCTTCAACGTGTGAATGCGCATGATTTCTGCATGGGTTTTGGGGTCGCGGAAGATGAAATCGCCGAAGCCCATGTGCTCTTCAAGCAGGTGACGGAGGTCGATGCTGATCTTCTTGGAATTCTTGTCGACAAACCGGAAGCCTTCCGCCTCGGCCTTGGATCTGTTGGCCGACTCCGAGCTTTCCATGATCAGGGGCACGTACTCGTCATGGCTGCGGATCTCGCGCAGCAGCTTCAGGCCTGCCTCGGGGTCTTTTTTGCCGTTCAGAGGAAACCTCGCGTCGCTGATAACGCCCAATGTATTGTTGGCAAACTGGCGATATACGGCGAGCGCTTCTTCGTATGTGCGGGCCAGAACAACCTTCGGCCGGCCCCTCATGCGCATGGTCGCGGCGTGAGGATTGAGCGCTTCGGTAGCGAAATTCTGGCTTTGGGTCAGGATATAGCTATATAAGTTAGGTAGGATGGAACTGTAATAGCGGATCGAATCTTCCACGATCAGGATCATCTGCACGCCTGCCTCGCTGATATCTTGCTCAATATTCATCCGGTCTTCCATCAGCTTGATGATCGAGAGGATGAGATTGGTGTTGCCAAGCCAGCAGAACACGTAGTCGAAAATGCTCAGGTCTTCATTCTGCATACGCCGCGTGATGCCATGGGAGAATGGAGTCAGGACGACGTAATGAATGTCCGGAAACTTCTCCTTGATGGCTCGGGCGACGGTGAAGGCATCATTGTCGGCATTGCCAGGCATACAGATGACGAGGTCAACATTGGTTGTCTTGAGCACCTTCTCGGCCTCTTCCGTAGTCGAGACCTGCGTAAAGGTCGGCGGATAGCGCAGTCCGAGCTCCATATATTCATTGTAGATCTTCTCCTCCACGCGCCCGTCGTCTTCCAGCATGAACGCATCGTAAGGGTTGGCCACGATCAGTACATTGAAGATTCGACGCCTCATCAGGTTGACAAACGTAACATCTTTGAGATAAAATTTATTCCACGACTGGGGTATTTGATTTTCCATTCAGACCAAGATTTGATATTGCAAATATACATTAAAATCATCATTTGTCGGCACCGAATGTCGATTTTCATCGCAAAAAAGTTGCAAAAGTCAAAAATTATGTCTTAATTTGCACCACGAACCACATCTCCGGCTGATCGGAAGTATACGCCTGAACATAACAAAATGTTATTGTCTCCAATAAAAAAGTATGCTTTTTATTTGGCGGATAAATATTAAATATCTATATTTGCGCTGTCGTGATGACACTATGAAACTTTTCTAACCTATTCAAATATTATCTGACTATGGAAGTTGAAAAAATTATGCAGGAATTGGAGCGTAAGCATCCAGGTGAGTCTGAATTCCTTCAGGCAGTCAAAGAAGTACTTATTTCAATTAAAGATGTCTACAACCAGCATCCGGAATTTGAGAAAGCGAAGATCGTGGAGCGCATTGTCGAGCCCGAGCGCGTTCATGAGTTCCGTGTGCCATGGGTAGATGACAAGGGCGAAGTGCATGTGAACATCGGCTACCGCGTACAGTTCAACGGCGCAATCGGCCCATACAAAGGCGGCCTGCGCTTCCATCCGTCCGTCAACTTGTCCATCATGAAGTTCTTAGGCTTTGAGCAGACGTTTAAGAATGCCCTCACCACGCTCCCGATGGGTGGCGCCAAGGGTGGCTCCGACTTTGCTCCGCGCGGCCGTAGCGATGCAGAAATCATGCGCTTCTGCCAATCCTTCATGCAAGAGCTCTATCGTTACATCGGTCCGGACGAGGACGTTCCGGCTGGCGATATCGGCGTTGGCGGCCGCGAAATCGGCTATCTGTTCGGCGAATACAAGAAACTGACCCATCGCTATGAGGGCGTTCTGACCGGCAAGGGAATGGAATGGGGCGGCAGCATCCTGCGTCCGGAGGCCACAGGCTACGGTGCACTCTACTTCGTCAACCAAATGATGAAGACCCATGGGCTTGACATCCAGGGCAAGACTGTCGTCATTTCAGGTTTCGGAAACGTGGCATGGGGTGCAGCCAAGAAAGCTACGCAGCTCGGTGCAAAGGTCATCACGATCAGCGGACCAGACGGATATATCTACGACCCGAACGGCATCAACGGCGAAAAGATCGAATATATGCTCGAGTTGCGCAACAGCGGCAACGACATCTGCGCACCTTATGCAGACAAGTATCCCGGCTCCACCTTCTACGCAGGACGCAAGCCGTGGGAGCAGAAGGCTGACATCTACCTCACATGCGCTACTCAGAACGAGCTGAACGGCGAAGACGCCGACCTCATCCTGGCAGCCAAGCCGCTTTGCGTGGCTGAAGTGAGCAACATGGGATGCACGGCCGAAGCCGTCGACAAGTTCATCCACGCCCAGCAGCTCTTTGCTCCGGGCAAGGCAGTCAATGCCGGAGGTGTGGCCACATCAGGCTTAGAGATGACGCAGAACTCCATCCGCCTGCACTGGAGTGCAGAAGAAGTGGACGAGAAGCTGCACTACATCATGAGCTCCATCCACGGGCAGTGCGTCCAGTACGGCAAGCAGGCCGACGGATACATCGACTACGTGAAGGGCGCCAACATCGCAGGCTTCATGAAGGTGGCCAAAGCCATGCTGGCACAAGGCATCGTATAAACCAACCTATAATATATAGTGACATATCGAAGAAGCGTAATCCTATTTATCATAGCACTTTCAAGCTTTACCTCTCTGGTGGCCCAGTCACAGAGGGGTAAGGCTTCTTTTTATTCTAAACGGGCAAGCGGCGCACGCACAGCAAACGGCGAGAGAATCCATCACGACAGTCTGACATGCGCGCATCGCACCTATCCGTTCGGCACATTGCTGCGAGTGACCAACCTGTCCAATGGCCGTGAAGTCATCGTAAAGGTCAACGACCGCGGCCCCTTCGGTCGTGGACGCATCATAGACCTATCCTGGAGCGCGGCCAAAGAATTGGGCATGATCGCCCAAGGCGTCACTACTGTACAGGTGGTACCCGTTTCCGGTTCCCCGGGCGTACCCTTCCGCGTTGACAGCATCCTTGATCTCCCAGAGATGGACTTTGAAGTTACCGAGGCGGGCTACAGCATCTTAGACGCCTGGAAAAAGGATCCCACAGCCAAAGCCATCTCCCCTCCTAACCCCAGCAATCCCAAAACGCCAGCCAACAGGGCCGGCGCTCCGGCCGAAGCAGGCAGGAATCGCCACGCGACAACAGCAACTAACAAGCAGAAGGCGA
>ONHE01000137.1 GCA_900317545.1 uncultured Prevotella sp.
AAAAATATCTCAAATACACAAGAAAAACAAGCGATTTGTGATAGCCTTTTATAAGATTTTTGAAGAGAAAGTATTGACTGGACACTATCGCTAAATAGTTACAATTTAACATGCCTACCGCATTATCTTTCAAAGTCTTGAAAATGAATCTTCACAGACCAAACTGAAAAGTTGACTACCAGTCATGTCTTTCGTCTTGGAATGTGCCCAAATGCTGACGACATCCCTGTCTGTCAGATGTTTTATCGCTGAAGATTCGGGGGTGTATTGCCAGATGAGGCGGCTGGTTGTCGCGATACACCCTTTCGCTTCAGCAGAAAGAGTGGCAAGAATAACGCGCATAGCATGGTCTGTATGAACAAGAAACTATAAAGGACCGGTTATTTCATCCTGGAAGTCTTGACCCTACTCAATTGACATTCATTTCCCACATGAATTGGGCATGTAAATGAATGAAGAGAGATGAAGATTCAAAAAAAAACGTTATCTTTGCCATGACCATCCCGAAAAACAGCCTGAAACATGTCAGCCCGGCAAGAAAAGGCATTCGATGAAGGGGCAAGATGCCCCATACGCCTTCTGCCGGAATCATCGGACATGAAACAGGCAGGCAATGAAAAGATACCCTATGCTGGAGGGACAATATAAAAAGAAGAATCTCAACAACGCGACATCATGAAACTTGAAAACAGTTATATCACCCTAACCAACCTGCGGTTTCACGCCCTCCACGGCGTGATGCCACAGGAGCAGGTAGCCGGCAACGACTATTCCGTCAGTTTGCGCATCCGCTTCGACGCCGGCAAAGCCATGTTGACGGATGACGTGAACGACACGATCAACTACGCAGAGGTCTATCAGATCGTGCACGAAGAAATGATGCACCCCAACCGGCTGATCGAGCATGTGGCCCACCGCATCGCCGACCACATCGCTCAAGCCTTCCCCACTCTGTCGGCCATAGACATCAAGCTCGTCAAGCTCAATCCGCCGATCGGCGCAGATTGTGACGGAGCCGGCATCGAATTACACTTAATAAATGATAAAACTAAACCTTAGTTCGCGGTTTTATGACCAAAAAGCAGTAATTTTGCAAAGATATTTGAAAGAGATGAAGAAACGTTTCCTGTCATTGATGCTGCTGATGGCGCTCATGGCCGTGACAGCCATTGCGGCGCCACGGCGTTTCACACTCGTCATCGATCCTGGACATGGAGGCCATGACACCGGTGCTTTGGGAGCAATATCCAAAGAGAAAGACATCAATCTCAACGTGGCGCTTGCCTTCGGAAGCTATGTCGAACGCAACAATCCTGACGTCCGGGTGATCTATACACGCAAGACGGACGTCTTCATACCGCTTCAGGAGCGTGCGAACATCGCCAACCGCAACAAAGCCGATCTCTTTATCTCCATCCACACCAATGCCCTGCCCAACGGAAAGATTGCCCGCGGTTTCGAGACTTACACCCTCGGAATGCACCGGGCTGCCGACAACCTTGACGTAGCGAAACGTGAAAACGCCGTCATCCTTATCGAGAAAGACTACAAACAGCGCTATCAGGGCTTCGATCCCAATTCGTCAGAGAGCTACATCATGTTCGAATTCATCCAAGGGCTCAACATGGAGAAGAGCGTGGATCTGGCCAAAATGATCCAGGGAAATGTCTGCTCAGTGGCCAACCGGCCTGACAAGGGTGTCCATCAGGCCGGCTTCCTCGTGCTCAGAGAGACCTCTATGCCCAGTTGCCTCATTGAACTCGGCTTCATCACAACAGCAGATGAGGAGCAGTCGCTTAACAACAGCACGACGGTGGACAACATTGCCCGCGGCATCTATCTCGCTTTCAACAATTACAAAAAGAAATACGATGAAGGCATCGTCGTGCCCTTCAAGGCCGAAAAGAACGAGGCTCCGGAAATTCCGGCTATCGTCCAGAAAGACTATCAGCCTCAGGAAGTGAAACCGGAACAGGTAAAGACGCAACCGGAAAGGCCGGCCGTTCGGACACAGCCGGAACAGCCGAAGGCGCCGGCTCTCCCTGCAGCCGATCAGGTCAAGCCGGTCTTCAAGGTCCAGATCTTGGCCAGCAGCCGACTGCTGAAGGCTGGAGACAGCCAGTTGAACGGCGTCACCGACTTTGAGGTTTATCAGGAGGGCGGCCTGTACAAATACACGCTCGGGGCCTCCAACAACTATAATGACATCTACAAATTGCGCAAGTCGGTGTCGGAAAAGTTCCCCGAGGCATTCATCATCGCCTTCAAGAACGGGGAAAAGATGAACGTTAACCAAGCTATTCGGGAGTTCAAGGCCGGCAAATGACCCCATCGCCGGAGAGTCATGCACAGGCAGACAGGTAAAAAAACAGTATAATCGGGAGTATCAATATGAAGTTTTTCTCAAAAGAAGTAAAGATTGCAGTGGTTGCAATATTCGGTATCGTCATTCTCTTCTTCGGAATGAATTTTCTGAAGGGAATGTCCGTCTTCTCCAACGACAACATCTATTTCATCAAGTTCAAGGACATCAGCGGTCTGTCGGCCTCCAACCCGATCTTCGCCGACGGCTACCAGGTGGGCGTCGTCAAGGGTATCGACTATGACTACAACGGCAACGGCGAGATCGTCGTGCGCTTCGGCGTCGACAACAACCTGCGCATTCCCAAAGGAAGCTCGGCAGAAATCACCAGCGACCTCATGGGCAACGTAAAGATGAACCTTCTCTTAGCCAACAATCCGCGCGAACGCGTCAACCCAGGAGACACCATCGTCGGCAACACCAGCAACGGACTGATGGGCACAGTCTCCGCCCTTGTGCCTTCCGTTGAGAAAATCCTGCCCAAGTTGGACTCCATCATGACCAGCCTGAACACCTTGCTCGCTGATCCCGCCATCGCGCAGTCACTGCACAACATCCGCAGCGTGACCACTGACCTGACAACCTCCTCCAAGCAGCTGAACATCCTGCTTGCAGGCCTCAACAGACAAGTACCGGGCTTGTTTGCCCAAGCCAACGGGATCTTGAGCAACACCTCTACCCTCACCTCCAATCTTGCGGCCGTCGACGTGGCCGGCACCATGGCACAGGTCAACCAAACCTTAGCCAACGTGCAGACCCTCACGCAGCGGCTCAACAGCAACGAGGGCACTCTGGGACTGCTCATGAACGACGACGCCCTCTATCATCGCCTGAACGCAACCGTCTTGAGTGCCGACTCCCTGTTGATCAACGTGCGCGAACATCCGAAGCGTTATGTCCACTTCTCCGTGTTCGGAAAGAAAGACAAATAGAGACTGCGGTCAGAAGAAAAATAATTCACAGCGCAGGCATTAAATAGAAATAGTCTAAATTAACGCATCGCATGTTTCACGGAGACGGCATTTTCCGAAAAGCCGTTTCTATCAGATGGGCTAGGCAAAGGGATCTGATGTTTCACCGTTAAAGCAAGCCTTTTCAATCAACATGTCACAAACAATTCAAAATCAAAACCTTATACATACACAAACCGACATATCTGTAACAGATTGATGACATATCCGCTAAAGTGCATAAATCACGCAACTTATGGCATCTTCCAAGAATTTATCCAAAACAGAAGATTTGTCTCATTCAGATATTTTTACGACATTTGCATCTGCATTAACAAATTGAAACGTCGAAATACATAAACGATATTACCTTATAGATGAAAGTGAGTCCTGATGCACGTTGGGACAGCACTCTTGCTCTCATCCGCGAGAATGTTTCCGAACAGCAGTATAACACCTGGTTCAAGCCGATCGTCTTCGAATCGTTCAAAGATTCGACGAAGACGCTATTGGTTCAGGTACCCAGTCCTTTTGTTTATGAGTACTTAGAAGAGAACTATGTGGACTTGCTGAGCAAAGTGCTGAAGCGGACATTCTGCGAAGGAATCCGGCTCACTTATCGAGTGGTGACTGACAAGGAGCATAATCTCACGCAGAACATTGAGGCCGATCCGACCGACACATCACTGGCTCCCCGCCAGCAGACACGCGCCAACCAGTCACCAACTCTATTAGATGCGGTTCAGCCACAATTGGATTCGCAGCTGAATCCTCACCAGACTTTCAACAACTTCATTGAAGGCGACAGCAACAAGCTGCCACGTGCAGTGGGATTATCCATCGCCGAGCACCCCAACAACAATCAGTTCAACCCGATGTTCATCTACGGACCGTCGGGTTGCGGCAAGACCCACCTGATCAACGCCATCGGCGTACGGGCAAAACAACTTTACCCACAGAAACGCGTACTTTACATCAGTGCGCGCCTCTTTCAGGTCCAGTACACCAATGCCGTGCTCCAAAACACGACCAACGACTTCATCAACTTCTATCAGACCATTGACGTCCTGATCGTCGACGATATCCAGGAATGGATCACAGCGGCCAAGACGCAGGACACCTTCTTCCATATCTTCAACCATCTCTTCCGCAACGGCAAGCGCATCATTTTGGCGTCAGACCGTCCACCGGTAGACCTGAAAGGCATGAACGAGCGACTACTGACCCGCTTCTCCTGCGGGTTGATTGCCGAGTTGGAAAAGCCGAACGTGCAACTCTGCATTGATATCCTCAACAGCAAGATCCGCCGCGACGGGCTCAAGATCCCTCAGGATGTCATCCAGTTTATCGCCCAGACAGCCAACGGCAGTGTCCGCGACTTGGAAGGCGTGATCAACAGCCTGCTCGCCTACTCCGTCGTCTACAACAGCAGCATAGACATGCGACTGGCAGAGCGCGTCATCAAGCGTGCCGTCAAAGTGGACGACAAGCCCCTGACCATTGATGATATCCTCGAGACGGTATGCGGCCATTTCAATGTAAGCACGGCTGCCGTCAACGGAAAGAGCCGTAAGCGCGATCTCGTAACGGCCCGTCAGGTGTCGATGTATCTTGCCCAGAAGTACACAAAGATGCCGGCATCGCGCATCGGAAAACTCGTCGGCAACCGCGACCACTCCACCGTGATCCACAGTTGTACACAGGTTGAGAACCGTCTGAAGATCGACCACAATTTCCAAGACGAAATTCAAAGCATAGAAAACTCCTTCAAACTGAAATAGCGGACAGCCGGATGCGGCTACCGCAGACAAAGTGAAAGCCTTCCCTGGACACAATGTTCAGGGAAGGCTTTTCATATGTCCCTACTGCGGAAACGCAGGCTTGGAAAGGCTTTTAACTCGTATCGGTCATTAGTGTCCGGACTGATTTGTTTCGAGAGCAGGGCAGATGGGCCTGTCGGGGATCCGAAGACGTAGCGGGCTACGCCAAGGAAGCCCGGCAGAAAAAGACGGCCTGCAAGCGGACGAAAGCAGTCGGAAAGCATGAGATGACAAGAATAAAAGTGCCGCTGCGGTCTGATGACCGATTGGGAGGTAAACGGGCCCGATCCGGCATCTCGCAATGCCGCCCGGGGGGATATATCGTCCGGCCTGCCGAAAGCTATCCTTTCGGGCCTCGAGAGCTATCCTCCGGGCGGGCAAGAGCTATCCTCCGGGCGGCCCGGAGGATAGCTTTGCAGAGGCCTCTGTAAGTGATTGAGAATGAGGGCCTACAGTTGCAGCCGCAAGCCAGCTGTGATCCATGCACCCGGCTGGGGCACATTGCCATAGTCGACATAGTCTTTTCCGGTCAGGTTGTCTGCCTCGATGTAGAACTGCCAGCGCTTTCTGTCCCAGGAAAGACGGGCATCGACGACGCCGTAAGGACTGTAACGGACCACGTTTCCGCTGACATCCGTGTAGGAACCGACACGGTCCTGATAGCGGTAATTGATGTTCAGGAGCACGTGGGCCAGCGGAGAGAGCTGCAGACCGGCCACAAAATGATGGCGGAGGTATTCCAAGGCATACTTGCTCTGGATGCCGTCCTCCTCCTTCTGCTGCTGATCCATATATCCGTAGGCCACCTTCAGCCGTTGCAGCACATGCTGGGACGGCAGCCACTGCATGAAGTTGACAGTGGCGGAAGCCTCCGCGCCGAAGGAGTTGACGCGTCCGAAATTGACCGAAGTCCATTCAGCGTCCGGACCAAGTTTCGTATCCCGGATCCAGTCGATGAGATTCTTGCGGTGGTTACGATAGACGCTGGCCTTGACTTCGATCACGTCCGTGCGGTATTCGACGCCTGCCTCGAGGGCGCTCAGTTCCTCCGGCTTGAGGTGACTGTCGGCCTTATGACCGCCGACCGAATAAAAGAGTTCGGTGACGGAGGGCATGCGGAGCGACGTGTTGAACGAACCATAGACCTTCCATCCGTCACCGATGCGCCAAGTGGCATCGGCACCCGGATAGACGCGCATGTTCATGTCGGCTGCGCTGTTCTTCGCCGCGGTCAGTCCGGCCGAGAGCGTGAAACGCTCAAGCAGGACGTTGTGCTCAAGGACAAAGTTGATATTGGTCCGGTTGAAGCCGTAAACGTAGTCGCGATCCGTACCGTGGATGTGCCGCGGCGAGGCAAGCGGCTCACCGAGATTGCCGCTCACGAGATCCTCGTTGCGCAGTTCGGCGCCGAAAGCCGTGCGCCCGAACCGCCAGTCAAAGTAGCTGTTGAGGTTGAGTCCGTAGACATCGGTCCGATGATAGTTATAAGGATAGGTATCCGGTTTGCCGCGGAACAATTCAAACCGGTCCATGTTCCGGTTCCAATAGATGGACGGACGGAGATGGAAGGCACCCGCACGGTTTTCGGCCTGAATGGCCGTGTAGGTCTTGAACGTATGTTCAAACTGATCGTCCCACTTGAGACCGTAGAACGTGTTGCTGCCGAAATCCTTCACGGAGAGGCCCGCATGCCATTTCACCCGTATGTTCGGGTCCTGATAAAGTCCTTGATAGAAAGCCTTTCCGGTCTTATAGTCGGCGTTGAGCCTGCCGGCCTTGCTGCGGCTGTAACCGTCACTGCGGGTATAGGAAGCCGAGAGCGAATGGTTCCAGGCACCGCTGTAGAGATTGCCCCGGGCGGCTGCGCTCGCATAGCCGTAGCTTCCTCCCTCGACCTGCACGTCAGCCGACGTCCGCTGCGGCATCTTGGTGACGATGTTGATGGCGCCCACCAAGGATGAGGTTCCATAGACGCGTCCCGCCGGCCCTTCAAGGATCTCAATGCGCTCGATATCGGCCAGCGCGACCGGAAAGTCGAACGCGTTGTGCCCCGTCTGCGGGTCGTTGATGTTGATACCGTTGAGCAGCACCGTGATCTGCTCACTGTTTCCTCCCCGGATGCTGATGTCTGTCTGGGCTCCAATAGGTCCCCGCTGTCTGACATCTACGCCTACGGCATACTTCAACAGGTCGTTTACACTTTGTACCGGCGCGGCCGCAATCTCGTCGCGTGTCAGTACAGTTACCATTCTCGCTTGTTGACTTCTCGTCAACGGCGCTCGCGAGCCCATGACTTCTACCTCGTCGATCTGCTGCACCGTCTTGACGATGAGCGAATCGGAAGCTGGCAACGGCTGTATTGCAATGCCGTCAGCCTTGGCGTAGGACAGTGTCGGAACACTGAGGACGCCGATCAAGACTTCCTTACCGAGACAAGAGAAAAGTGCATAGCCCTTGTGCGAAAAGTGCTTGAACACGATCCGCACGCGCTTGATGTAACTTACCTTGTTCATAATCGGCTGCAAAGGTAAGCAATTAATTTAAATGGCGGAAAAAGGAAGGATGAAAAAATGAGAGGATGAGGGGATGAAGGATGAAAGATGAGGGATGAAGGATGAAAGATGAGGGATGAAGGATGAAAGATGAAAGATGAGGGATGGGAGGATGAAGGATGAGGAGATGGGGGGATGAGCCGGCTGCTTCATCCCTCCATCCCTTACATAGAAGATCTAATCCAAATGGAACAGCTCTTCGAGCGGGACACTGACCGGGCTGTTGTCCTTGTTGGTATCCATGATGTCGGCCATCATGTCCCACCACTTCTGCGTAATGGGATCTACGTCGGTCGTATCCTGGCTGTTGGTTTCCTTGGAGCACTCCTGATAGGCAAAGAGCAGGTTGGTCTCGCGATCCCAGAAAATGCTGTAGTTGCTGACACCCTGGTCTTCGGTGATCATTTTCTTCAGCTCCGGCCAGATGGCAGCGTGACGTTTGGCATACTCCTGCTCGCATCCGGGCTTGAGATACATCTTAAAAGCAAATCTTTTCATATTCGTTTAGATTAATTGATTGATGTGGTTTGTTTCGACAAAGATAGGCATATTCGTTCAGACCGCAAAATTTTTGCCTGACAAAGTGCATCCGGCCGGAGACCGACGGACAACCGGCACCCTTGATCGATCAGCAGAACGGCTGAAAAATGGAATCTTTCTCCCCATACGCATGTGATCTCGAAAAAAATCCGTATCTTTGGAGACCGGTTCGATGGGCCCGGATCGGTCATTGGAGACCGGACAGATTTCGTTCTATAGTTGGGCAGATTACCTGCCGGGCTGTCAAAGGCGTAGCGGGCTACACCGGGAAAGACCGGCAGGGAAGATGTCCGGCAAGCAGACGAAAGCGGTCGGGAAGCATCAAGAATCAAGTATAAATAAGACGCTGGGGTCTAATGACCGATGCGTGATCAGGTCATCAGCGCCGGCACATAGAAGGAACAGCCAATGAGAAAACATATATGGATATATGTGACACTGCTGCTGACAACCGCATGCGGCGCTGCAGAAAGGGCCGCCCAACAAGACAGAAAGGACACGATCATGGTAACAGAAAAGTATGAAAGACCGGACGACGCCACCTTGCGCAGCAAGCTGACCGCCGAACAATATGCCGTCACCCAGCAGGCAGCAACGGAAAGGCCGTTCACGAATGCCTACGATGACGAATTCCGTGCTGGCATCTATGTAGATATCACCACAGGCGAACCCCTCTTTGCCTCCACCGACAAGTACGACTCCGGATGCGGTTGGCCGGCTTTCACGAAGCCCATCTCGGCCGAGGTGGTGAGCGAACATGCCGACCGTTCACATGGAATGACGCGCACAGAAGTGCGAAGCCGATACGGAAACGCCCATTTGGGCCATGTCTTCCCTGACGGGCCGGCAGACCGGGGTGGCCTCCGCTACTGCATCAACAGCGCCTCCCTGCTGTTCATCCCGCAGGAGGAAATGCAGGCAAAGGGATATGGAAAATATTTGAAACTACTGAATCAACAAGGACAGATTATGAAAGAGATTTATTTGGCAGGAGGCTGCTTCTGGGGCACAGAGCACTACCTGAAGCAGGTGCACGGCGTGACGGCGACCGAAGTAGGCTACGCCAACGGCATCACCAAGGATCCGACCTATCAGGAAGTGTGCACAGACCGCACGCAGTTTGCAGAGACCGTTCATGTCACCTATGATCCAAGCGTCATCAGCTTAGAGTTTCTGCTGCAACTTTATTTCAAGGCCATCGACCCGACAAGCCTCAACCGGCAGGGACACGACCAGGGTACGCAGTATCGGACCGGCGTCTACTATACAGATGCAGCCGACCTGCCCGTCATCCGGAAAGTATTCGACGAGGTGCAGCGGAGCATCAATGACCTGATTGTCGTGGAACTGGAACCCTTGAAAAACTTCTATACCGCCGAGGAATACCATCAGGACTATCTCGACAAGAATCCCGCAGGCTACTGCCATCTGCCCTCCTCGCTCTTTGAATACGCCCGCAAGGCGAAGATGAAAGAATAAGGACTGCACGGCTACAGCAGGCCTCAAAAAGAATGAACTCATCACGATATGATAACAATGAGAACCAACTTCGTGGTCCGGAGCATGGCATTCGTCCTGGCTCTTTCAACCAGCACCCTCCACGCACAGGAGATCTCGCAGATCAATGTCGATACGGACAAGAATGGGAATCCCGTAAAAGGAGATTACGTCAACCTGAATATGCGCCCCGTGCGCTACAGCTCAAGCCCGAATTATCTGCTGGTCGTCGCCAATGATCATGAAGGTTTCACGCACAACTTCATCTACCGGCGCAGCGACATGCAGCTTGTTGCGCAACCATCCGGCACCATCAAGGCCATCACTGACGACGGCTACATGACGGAGGGTGGTGCCTTGATCGGCACCACTATGCGCGATTTCAGCGGCAGAAAGCTGTGGCGCAAAAACTGGCAACTTGTCGGGACAACGCCGGACGGGCGCTCCGGCATCTTCCAGAAGAACCTGAACCGCCACAGCGACGAGTTCATCGCCCTGCGAACCAGCGACGGAGCCGAACAGTGGCGCACGTTCATCTCCCACAACCGGCATTATCCCTTTGCGCATGCCATGGCCGACCGCTCACTCCAATACATGTTGCTCATCGGCGACAGTCTGATCCGGATGGACGTAAAGACAGGTCACACCATCGGCAGACCTTTCGCCGGAGGCGTGAAAGAGCCGACGAAATCGCGCTTCAAGTTCGTCTGGCGCACCACCACGGCGCTCACCCTGAAAAACCGTGGCGATGTGTCGGTCTCCGCAGAACCTTTCATCAAATCGGCCATCCTGACCGCCACCCATAGCAATTTCATCCGCGAGGAAGATCGGTTCTATGTGGCCGACGCCGACAGCATCTACTGCATGGACTACGATCTACGTACGATCTGGACCACGCCACTGCCAGAAGGATTGGGAAGCAACTCCGAGATCCGCCTGCAGGGCGACAGTCTGCTGATGAAAAACTATGGCGTCGCATTTCAGAAAGGTTGCCAGACACGCTACGGCAAACCCTTTGCCGCCATCTTCGACAAAGCCTCCGGACGCCAGTTGTTCCTGCAGATCATTGACAAGAAGCCTTCGCGGGAAGCTGTGGATGACGAGAACGTCCATGTGGAAGGCTGGATCGCGGATGAAGACGGTCCCCATTCTGACAGTGAGGCCCATCTGTCTGACGGCACCCGGATCCGCGTCTTCAAGAACGGATTTGCCATTGTGAAATCACCGGAGGCCACCACCTCACAATAGGATCGTCATTTTCTGCAGATCTATATTTAAAATCCGGTCACAATACAGAAAGAGAGTGGCTCTGTCATAACAATAGTCTCAATTCCACAACAGGCTGTCCACCTTTACATAACAGTCACGAGCTCCATAAAGGTAGCGCTTCTTGTCCATCCAGTTAGGCTTCTCACCGGTAACGCTTACAGCCAGTTTATAGTTGCCATACGGCAATTTCGGCGTAACGCATAGAAGCCCTTCCGACGGAACCTTGCTGTAACAGTCGATATAGGAGGCATAAACCTCCTTGCCTTTCCCATCTGTCACCGTAACCCATGCATAACCGCTTAAGCTGTCGGTTCTGCCTATTAAAGCAGCTTGCGTACCACTGAAGCTAACCGTTACCAACTCATCCTTGCGGTTGGAACAGAAACCTACATGCTTCTTAAAGGCACCATCAAACAAATCTACACGCTTCACCTTCCGAGCATCCCACGTCTGCCAATACTGTGGAATAGACAGACTGTCACCAAAGACCCGCAAGGGCAACCACACGTATGTGGCGGCAGAAGCCTGATGCGGGTAAGACCAGCGGTCGCCCATGTACATTGGTGTTCCATTGGGGAGCATCAGAACGAAAGTCGACTGAGAGTTCCAAGTCAATGTTCCACGAGGGCAGAATGTGCCATGACGCTTCCATGGACCTGCCATGCTGGTAGCTGTGAAGTAGTAATTGTCGTTGCGCTCCCAACTCGTAAGGTTGGAAGTGAGCAGAAAGTAAATCCCATTCTTCTTGAACATGGCCGGCGATTCGCCCATCCCCTTCACATCGGCTATCATTGTATCAATGCTTAGGTAGTCGTCCGTGAGGCGATAAATGGGACCACTGTGACAGATCAGATAGCCATGGCCGTCGTCGTCCTGATAAACGCCGATGTCCCACCTGTGAATGCCCCGGCCTCTGTATTGCAGCGTGCCGCGAAGCTGATAGTCACCATTGATCGTGCTGCAAGTGGCGACAGCCGTCTGAGGATCCCTATAATTGGTGGAATCTGCGTGCGCAAACATCACATATTGCCCAGTCTTTGGACAGCGCAATACTTTCGGCCGCTCGCCCACCCTGTTCGGTCCGAGGATTCCACCCTTCTGCATGGGCAGCACCACCCGTTCAAATTGCCAGTGGGTCAGATCCTCGGAAGAATAGCAAGAGAACCCAGGGAAGGCGTTGCTCGTATCCGACTTGTATTCTCCGAAAAGCCAATATCGCCCGCTGTCACGGATAATTCCTGCCCCGTGAGCATTTACCACATTACCATGCTGGTCATACCACGGTACGCCATTGACGATGGTTTGATCATTATTGCTCGCCTCTTCTCCGGTCAGAAATTGTCGGATGCGTTCCTGAGAGCTCTTGAAATCCTGTGCATTGAATCCGTGCCCAGCCTTGGGTATTTCGAGCAGCTGTGCATCCTTATACAGCTTCACAGCGCGACGGGAATACTCAATGGGTACAATAGGGTCGGCATCACCATGAACGATTAGCACAGGGCGCTTATATGCAGCCACAGACTTGTAGGGATGTATATCGCGGAGCTCCATGAAGAAACGGCGGCCTACGGGAACTCGCCAGATCATTGTAGTATCCGGAATGCTTGATACTTGTGGATAGCGGCTGTTCCAGTTGTCAGGGATGCAGAGGGCTGGGAACTCCAGAATCAGCTTGCTGACATCCTTCTGCATGTTGGCAGCAGTGAGTGCAGCGATAAGTCCTCCCTGGCTGCTACCCAAGAGCACGATGTTTCGCTTATCGACATCCGGTCGCGACTTAAAGTACCTCACAATAGTTTCTAATACTTTCTGCTCATCGAGCACAGACATGTTCACCGTATTATTATCTGAACGGCTGCCCGTTCCGCCACAAGGGAAGTCGAAGGTATAGCACATATAGCCAATCTCGTTGAGCATCTTGAAGTAGTTGCGTCCAAAATGGTGCGTTCCATTAAAGCCATGGGCAATGATCACGATCGGATGCTTCTTTTGACCATTATCTGGCTTACTCAGCACACCGTAGATAATTTTCTTGCTTTGCTTGATGCAAAGTTCCTGTTCAACAGATGGCTGCGCAGAATCAGACGTAATCTTCTGCAACACCACTGGTCCCATCATACCCGATCGAAGCAATGGCGAGTCTTTCTCAAAGAACTTGAAAGAGACGACAGCCTTGCGCTTAGTGGGGCGTGGCAGGCCTTGGCTGAGCCACTGAGGCACTGCTTTCATTGACCGACCGATGGCCTGTGCATGGGATGAAGCACCGAAAAGGAATGGCTCTGACCACTCCACATCATCGGGTTCGTGTTCATCGCCTATCATGCGGTTTACCCAAAGATTAGTCACATCTATCTCCAGCGTGTTCTCGCCTCCCAAGAGCTCATCAGTGATGTCGATGGTAAAGGGTGGATGCCAGAGTGTGCCGCAGACCTTTCCGTTCACACGAACCACGGCCATGTTTTTCACTTCGCCTAAGTCAAGCACATAACGGAAATGACTATCCAATTCTTTCAGATACAACTGCTTAGTGTATCGAGCTGTGCCGGAGAAGTATTTGATGTCATTGTCGACACATTCATTCAAAGGCATAAGCGATGCCCATTCCACTTCTTTTCCTTCATCAAAGCGGATGGTCCATTTCCCATCGACGGGCAAGGTTGCTGCTAAGATGTGCTGTCCCGTATTTGCTACAGAGGTAGTCTCTGTCGTGGCCTTCCTAAAAACGAGGAATAGTGCGCGTCGAGTGGTCAGGTTCAGCTCGATCTTCGTCTTTCCATCAGCCATTGCCCAACTTTGAGCAACAGATGTCTCGCCGGTCTCAGGGTCCCAGATCTCAGGCAGTCGGCAGGCATCATCAATCATGAGCGTGGACTTGAGTGTACAGTCCTGGGTATTGGCTATGAAATAGATGTCGGCCTCACCATCACGGCGATGAATCCACTGGATGCCCTTTCCATCAGTTGTCAACGATGGCTTCTTGCTCTGATAGTCATCCACATAAACACCGCGCTGCAATAGTGACTGACAACGGGCAAAATAGGAGAATAATGGCTTGGCGCCATCCTTCCACCATGTCTGCCCAGGAGTCCACCAAGTTCCCCAGTAGCCAAAGGTCATGCCGGGGCGTGCATTCACCCAGGGATTGTGGGCAGCCGCGTGCAGCATCAGACGGTTGATTCCAAGACAGAAAGCAGAGTCGGCGATAGCCTTCAGGCGAGCGGGGTCGTCTTTCCAGGCATGAAACGGCCAACAGGTGAAACCCTCAGCATAGACAATCTCATGTCCAACATGCCTTACTGCCTTCACTACGCGAGGAATGTCTTTCCATCCCCAGTTGGTGGGCTTTGCCCAGAACTCCGCACAGATGAGGTCGTCAGCAGTCAATTGCTTGACAATCTTCTGCGTATTGATAGGATTGAATGGCTTGGCAGCTCCAGTGCCGTAGGGCTGCACTATGAGTTGTAGACCATGCTCGTGTGCCAGCTGGCTCATATAGCCATAATAGTTCTCGGCGAACAGGTCGGTAACCGTCTCGCACCAGTCTCTGATAAAACGATCTCTCTGCGCCTTATCTCCAATTTTCATGCCTGCTGCGACCGGCAGCCAAGGTAACATGTCGTAGCCTCTCCGTTTCTGAAACTCCTCTGGCAGCAGTCCGGTCCAATCCTGACATCCTGCCTCATAACTGTCAATCTCTAAACGCTGAAAGGTCTTCCCGACCTCGTCGCCTGCCATCTTGATCAGCATTGACGGGTAGCTATCCCAGAAATGGCGGACGGCTTCACGGCTCATTTTGTCACACTCCAAACCCACACCACTTTCTGGCGACGTAGCGCTATTAGTTTTCCCGTTCGGCGTATATCCGAATCGGTAGATACGCCATCGCCCTTTCGGCATCTGCCAATGGAGGATGCCATTCTTGTCCATCTTGTCTGTCAGGTTCTTGACCGCAGTCATCGGCACGCTATTGTTGTCAGGAACCGCTATCACAGCCACATCCCGGTAATAACCATATTGCAGGTCTATCGCAGGCATGGGCAACTTGGCACGACTCTTGCCAGAAGCCACAGTCAAGCTCCACACCAGTTTCTGCATGGCGTAAGCTGGCTTGACTGTAGGATAGGCACTCGATGACCATCCAGGGCAGTTGTGTGTGCCGAAAGATAGTCCCAGACGGCGACACTCGCTGATGGCAAACGACATGAGTTGCTGCCATTTCGCAGAACCGATGGCATTGGTCGTGTCTCTGGCGAGCACTTGCTGCACACCCCCCACCTGAAAGTTCTGCACACCCCCAATACCAGCCTTCTGATAAGCTTCCAAATCTGCCGTTATACCCTCTTTCGAGATCAGTCCGTCCATCCATTGCCATATCATCAGAGGTTTGGCTTCCGCCGGAGGATTTCTAAAAGTATCTTCCATCGTCTGGCCTATCAAGCGCATGCTGGTCAAGAGCAATAGACCTATTATCGAAAGTTTTATCTTCATTCTTTTTCCTTTAGTAAAAATAGGGGCAGGGCCATGACGACTCTGCTCCTCATCATTTGCCTAAATACTAACCAATCAAACTACTAACTAAGAAAACTATAATATATTTTGCATTAGGTTGTCAATTTTCATTAATATCCGGGATTCTGTTCCAAAATACCATTAGACTCTGTAATGGCGAACTGTGGTATTGGGAAGAGTGTCTGATAGTCCTTGGCGTTATTGCCACGTTCACGTGCCCGCTTAATAAATTCTCCATGACGGATCAGGTCTTGACGGCGCATGCCCTCACCAAAGAGTTCATGACCACGTTCCATCAACAGATAGTCGCGGAAAGCCTCCTTGCTGGCTGTGGCTGTAGCAGAGATCTCTACGCCCGCACGGTCAATCACTTGCTTCAAGGCCTTGATAGCATCGGCGCTCGGGCCATTCAACTCATTCTCAGCCTCAGCGTATGAAAGCAACACTTCCGCATAGCGCATTATAGGCTGTGCACTTTGGATGCCCCAATTGGCAAACTGGGTATTCATGAACTTTATCGGAAGGGCTCCCACCATACCGTTTTCCCGTGTGATGCGGTCACCTTTTGTATTGTCATACTCGCAGAGAATAACATTTTTTCTCTTGTCACCTTCCTGGAACGTGTCATAGAAATTCCAGCGCATGCAATACCCTTGCCAACCGGAGAAGTATTTATCCTCCGAGCCGCGCATGTACGATCTACCCAGATGGTTGTATCCCTTCTTGAAATCGTTGGGAAGGATCTCCGAAACATAATAATTATCAGAAGCAGTGTTCGATGGTACGGACCAGATCACCTCATCGTTCATGGCGCTTTCAAAAACATCCTCATAGTTCGGAAGTAGTTTATACCCCATACCCATGAGAGTCTGAGCTGCTGACTTTGCCTTGTCCCATTCCTTCTCATGCATGTAAAGACGAAGTTTCACGCCATAGGCAATGGCTTTGGACATCCTGCCCCATTCATCAACGTCGCCATTGTATTTCTCTGGGAAGGAACTCGTTGCAATGGCATCGTTAAGGTCTTTTTCTATATAGCCGATATAAGTTTCCTTTGAGGGGCGAGGCTCAACGGTGTTGTCAGCAAGAGTGGCTGGATTCAGTTTCACGTTCAGTGGCCCGAAGAAGTCCAAGAGGGTATACATGTAGATAGCTCTCAGTGTCTTGGCCTCGGCAATGTAGCGTGTCCGGATGGCTTCGGTGCTGCCAGTGCTGTTTTCCAGATTGCTTATCACATCAGTAGCACGTGCCACGAATCTCAGCACATTATATGTAGAGTTAATAGTTCCTCCTGTAGACGGCCCGAAATTAAATTCGGCATAGTCATAGGTGGAATAGGGACGCATGATGTCAGTCGTTACCATTCCTGTAGCGAAGGTGGAGCGTAAGTCGGCATTGTAAATTGACATATACCATCCGCCTGTGCCTCCGTCACTGTATCCCCAGTTGGTTGTCAGGGGAAGGTAGAGCCCGGTGACGGCAGCATCGAAGTCACCTTCTGTCTTGAAGAAGTTGGATGGTGACATATCTGTATAATTCTTTGTCTCCAGCATATCATCACATGACACTAAGACAGGATAAATCTGTGCGGCAAGCACAAATATAGTTACAAATATCTTTTTCATTTTCTTATGCGATTAGAAGTTTAAGTTACAGCCAAAAGACAGTGATAGAGCCTGTGGATAAGGAAGACCAGTGGAAAGCTCAGGGTCGAATCCATCGAACGAAGTGAACGTGGCAACGTTCTGCGCGTCGACAAAGAACCTTGCTCCCGTGATAAACTTGCTCTTGGTGAACACATCTCTCGGCAGTGAGTAGCCCAATGTAATGTTCTTCAACTTGATGTAGCTGGCATTCTGCAGATAGAAGTTGTTTGTCCCGGAGGGGTTCATACTGTCATATGGATTTGTAGCGATACCCGGTATCCATCCCTGTCCGTTTTGCGAATTCCATACATCTGTCATGACCGTTGCGTATGTGTTCCTCGAAGCATTTCCGCGATTGCCAAGTTCGGCTGCTACAGGGATCTGGCCATATCGTCCTGACGACTGAAACTTCTTGAAGCCGGCTGCACTGTAGAGGTATATGTTCAAGTCAAAGCCTTTCCAGCTCCAGGTGTTGCCGAGGCCGATCATCCAGCGTGGTGTACTGTTGCCGAGCTTGACAACATCCTTGCTGTCAAGTTTGCCATTCTCGTCCAGGTCAACATATTTTATATTGCCAACGTTTGCGTTAGGCATATAGGCAGGAATCTCATCCTTGCTCCTGATGATACCGTCGGTTTTCCAGCCATAGATGGTGTCAATCTCATCTTTCTTGCCGATATAGTCTGCCAGAGCCACCTCCGGATTGCGTTTTACCCATGAAGCCTTGAAGTAGGACACATTGAGATTAGTCTCCCATTTGAAGTCCTTGTTGTGGAGATTGTCACTGTTCAGAGAGAATTCAAAACCTTCGCTCTTGGTCTCTCCGATGTTGGCAGCCACACGTCCTACCGCATTGTTGGAAGGCAACATCTGATAGTCGAGCAGGTCTTTCACTCCGCGGTGGAAGAACTCTATAGATCCGTTTATCCTCTGGTCAAAGAAGCCATAGTCAATACCAATATTCAGGGTGTAGTCGGTCTCCCATTTCAGATTCCGGTTTTCTATCTGAGTGAGCATTAATCCCGTATGTATCGTGTTTCCGATGAGGAAGTTATAACCAGAGCGGTAGAGTGACAATGCATTCATTCCAAGAATATTCTCGTTGCCCGTAGCACCATATCCAAGTCTGAGTTTAAGGTTGCTGATGCAGCTGGCGTTCTGCATAAACGGTTCCTTGCTTATGCGCCATGCGAAGGAGGCACTTGGGAACAGCCCCCACTTGTTATTCTCAGCAAAATAGCTGGAGCCATCCCGTCGCAGGGTAATGGTAACCATGTAACGATCCATGTAGGAATAATTGCCTCTGAAGAACTGCGACAATTTTGTACGCTCTGCCCAGTTGGAATTGATGGATTCACGGTCCTTGTCACTTGCGATGCCGATATTGTCATATCCGAAGGCATCGGTGAAGAAATTAGCGCCTGCAAGGCCGAAACCTTCGCTGCTGGTCTTGTAGTATCCTGCTCCGAGAACGGCTGATACGTGGTGAATCTTGTTGAAGATCTTGTCATAGTTAAGGAAAGCCTCAAGACTCTCATTGACAACCTTGGAACTGCCGATGCTGCCCAAACCATCCTGGGCGTTCACGTTGTTGGCATGGCGCGGAATAAAGAATTTTCTCACAGCTGACTGCGTGTCATATCCGCCAATGCCTCTGAGCGTCAGTCCGTCAAGCAGATTGATGTCGAAAGAAGGCGCGATAAATACACGCTCTGTGACCGTACGGTCCTTGATTTCCGTATAAGAGACAGGGTTGTTGTCGACCTTGCTGTAGCCCTTAGAATAGTCTCCGTTCTTATCGAAAACGGGTATATCTGGTGCGAAGTCAATGACGCGCATGATCATGTTGTCACCATTGCCGCCTGTACCGACAGAGGTGCTTCTGGCATCAATATTAGAATAGTTGAACTTGATGCCGGCCTTAAAGATACGTGAGAACGTCTGGTCAAGGTTCAGGCGTATGCTATGTCTCCTGAGACCCGACTGTTTCAGGATACCCTTGTTATCGTAGAAGTTATAGGAGAAGAAGTACTTCGTCTTATCAGATCCGCCATTGACTGATACGTTCTGGTCTATGATGATTCCCGTCCGGGACACCTCATCCAGCCAGTTGGTATCGGCTGTGTAGCCGTTTACATCAGCAAATGCAGGGATATAGCCGCTCATGTCCACAGCGTTGTCTCCATATACACCCATCTTGTTGTTGTAGAGATAATACTCCTTCGTCCAGAAATTCGCCTGCTCCCTAAAGTCGTGAGCATTCAACACGTCGGGGTAGTCCTTCATCAGCTGTGCGGTGACTACACTGCGGTATTCCACTTTGGGCTTACCCGACTTGCCGCTCTTCGTTGTGATCAGAACAACACCATTGGCTGCTGAGGCACCGTAGATGGCGGCAGCCGATGCATCCTTGAGCACTTCAATGCTTTCAATGTCGTTTGGATTCAAGGTATTGAGCGGGTCCCTGTCTACTCCGGCCATATAGTCATATCCTTTTGTAGTGATGGAGGGTGTGGCAGAGGTGTTAGTCTGCAATGGGACGCCATCGACTACATACAGAGGTGCGTTGCTGCCGTGAGGCGAAGCTGCGCCACGGATGTTGATGGAGATGCCGGCACCTGGTTGTGCAGAGCTCTGAACGGCAGACATACCGGTCACCTTACCTTGAAGCATCTGACTCACACTGGTAGAACTTACTGTGTTTAGCTTGTCTGCATTGACAGAAGCTATGGCACCAGTGATGTCCTTGCGTCGTGAGGTTCCGTAGCCGATGGCTACGACCTCATTAAGCTCATTGGCTGCTTCAACTATCTCAATGTTTATGGGCGACTTCGTGATTTTTACGTTCTGAGTCTTATATCCAATGTATGATACGGAAAGGATAGAACCTTCCTTGGCGGTAAGGTTGAAATTACCGTCGACGTCTGTCACAGTACCATTATTGGTGCCCCGTTCCATGACCGTAGCACCGATGACCGGTTCGCCATTGGCGTCGACCACCCTGCCGGTAACCTTCTTTTTCTGCGTTGAGGCGGGCGCCAGAGAGTCGTTCGGTTTCCTGTGAGGAGCTGTTCCCTTTGTCAGCAGGATATGCTTACCCTTCAACTCATAGCTGATATTGGTTCCGGCGAAAAGATTGTCAAGAACGGTACTGACCTTCTGTCTGTCAGCCTTGACCGTCCTCCGGATCTTCAC
>ONHE01000139.1 GCA_900317545.1 uncultured Prevotella sp.
CGCTCCGCGCGGAGCTATCCTCCGGGGCGCCGAAAGCTATGCTTTGGGCGGCCAAGAGCTATGCTTTGGAGGGCCGAAAGGATAGCTTTGTGGAGGGTGGGTGTACATCGTTGATTTTCAATTGGTTATATTTTTGAAAATCAAAGTGCTTCGGACGAGGTGAGAGGCATGCTGAAAGCCTTGAGCGCAATCAGGCCCAAGGCTTCGGAGAGGGTGCGTACGGGCGTGCCGGTACGACCGTTCAGTCCACGATCAGCTGGCTGCCTTCCTGTCTGACCTTGACTTTTCCCATGCGGTTGATCATGTCGAGGACGCTGCGGATGCCGGCATTGCGCTCGGCGATGAAATGTGTCTTGTAGTGCATGGCTTGCTGGTTGTTGAAGATAACGGTGAGGTTGTAGTTCTTGCCGATAGCTTCCAGAATTTCCAGCAGGCCCATGTTGTCGAAGTAGAGATAGCCGTCGCGCCAGTTGGTGTAGGGTTCCACGTCGACCTCCTGCGCGCTGATGCCTTCGCTGCTGACGGTTGCCTGCTGTCCGGGCGTGATGCGTTGGCGGTGGTTGGCATTGGAGATCTCGACGCTTCCGGTGATGAGCGTGACCGAAGTGCCGTGTTTGCCTTCGGTGTTGACATCAAATTCGGTTCCGAGCACTTTGGTCTGCGTGTCGCCGGTGATGACGACGAAGGGGTGGGCGGGATCGTGTGTGACTTTGAAATAGGCTTCGCCCTTGAGCTTGACGACGCGTGCGCCGTTGATGGTCTGCTGTGCAAAGGTCAACTGACTGCCCGTATGGACATAGGCGATGCTGCCATCGGGGAGCGTGATGTCGGCACTTCGGCCATAGGGAACGGTGAGTACGATCCGGCTGGTCTCTGCATTGGTGAGCGCATAGTCTTCGGGCGAAAGGACGATGCGGTTGCCTTTGCCCTGGCGTGGCACGTTGGTGGTCTCGCCGTCGGTGACGGTCACGGGTTCCTGTTTCTGTGCGACGAAGACGGTGCCGGGCGCTGTGGCGGGCGCAGAGGGGCGGTCGGGGAGGAAGACGAATGCCAGGACGGCTGCGGCGGCCGTCAGTGCGGCTGCTGCAAAGGCGACGGTGCGATGGCGGCGACGCTGGGTATGGCTGTCGGATTCTGTGGCCATTCGGTCATGGAAAGCCTGCAGGCGGGCTTCCACGTCGATCAGCTGCTGCTGCTTGCGGAGCACGGTACGACAGTCGCACAGTTGCTGGAAGCTCTCCTGCAGCTGCTCGTTGTCTGCGTCTACAGTGCCCTGCGGGCCTCCGTCGCGCTGTTCCATCAACTCGAGTGCCTGCAGCTCGATCTCTTCTATGGTAAGTCTGTTGTTGTCCATCATGATGTTTCACAAGTAATACGTATTAATAATGAATAAGGTTACACTTGGGATGTCTTTTATTGTTCATAGTGTCCATTTTCGTTCGCGGATCATCCTGAGCGCCCTGACCATGTGCTTCTTCACGGTGCTGACGCTGATCTTCATCTCATCGGCTACCTGGCGGTATTTCTTCCCGTCCACATAGCAGGCCACGAGGATGCTCCGTGTGGGTTCGCCGATGCCGTCGAGCACTTTGGCGATGGCGCGTTCGTGCTCCTCCTGCTGGTCGTATTCGCGCGCGTCGATGTAGCTTTCGCTGTGCGTATTGACAAAGTCGACGTATCGGGCGTGAAGGTTCTGATGCCGCAGGAAGTCGATGCACTTGTTTTTCACGTTAGAGAATAGGAAACTCTTGACCGTGTCTTGATGGACGTCCTCAAAGTTGCGCCATACGCCCTCGAACACTGCGCTGAGTATATCGTGGCAGTCATCGGGATCGGGGATGTATTGGTTGGCGAAATAGAAAAGCTGTCTGTAGTACAGTCGGAATATTTCGTCAAAGGCTTTCTCGTCTCTCATCTTGGCGTTAACAATTGGGTATGCAGCTACAAAGATAGGAAATAAATGTCAAAGGGTGTTCATCCCGAGACCTGGTTTTTTTGTGGAGTGGCGTTTTCGGGCGTTCTGTCCGCGGTCCGGATCCCGCTTCCGACCGGGCTGAAAAATGCTTCCGCCACGGCGCAAGGCGGCTTGTGCGGCATGGGCTGCAGGCCGGCGGTGAGGCCGTTTCAGACTGATTGCGGTGAGGGTGCATGTGCTTTCTCTTCATATATATTTTGCGTGTGGCCTTAACTATTATTTTGTTTTATTTCATTTTTTATTTTAAATCGTAACCTTTTCATATTGCCATTCGTATTAAGGGTAAAGAGAGAATTAACAATTATTTAAATCGCTTATGAAAAGAACCACCTTTCTCCTGTTGCTTCTGGCAATGCTGGTGATGGCAGCCATGCCGTCTTCGGCGCAGAATGATGTCCGCCTGAGCATGTCTTTTCGCAATGAGCTGCTTCCGGCCGCCCTACTCCGGTTGGAAAAGAACTCGAGTTACAAATTCCTGTTCACCTATGACGACCTGTCGAAGTATAGGGTCAACGGTACTGTTCACGATGCCCGATTCTTTGACATTGTCAATTTCCTGTTGAGGGACAAGCCGCTCAGCTACACCGTTGATGGTAAGTTTGTCAACATCACGGCCAGTTCGGATCAACGTGACGGCAAATCCCCGGGCCGTCGGCAGTCCATCGGCGGCTACGTCATCGATAAGGAGACCCGTGAACCGATCGTGGGTGCGCAGGTCAAAGTGGTTGGGACGAACATCATGACAGTCTCTGATCTGAACGGAGCGTTCTCGTTTGAATACTACCTTTCGCCCGGTTCCAATCTGCAGGTATCATATATGGGCATGCAGACCGTCACCGTTCCCCTGCAGAAACAGATGCATATCGCACTCGAACCCGATACGAAAACGATCGGCGAAGTGGTGGTGACCGGTATCTTCAGGAAAGCCAAGGAAAGCTATACAGGATCGGTCAGCACCATCACAAGTGACCAGATCCAGCAATACAGGGGGCAGAACCTGCTCCAGACACTGAAGAATGTGGATGCCAGCATCAACTTTTCCATCGACAATCTCAACGGATCGAACCCGAATAACCTGCCCAATATCAACATCCGGGGCAACTCCTCGCTGCCCATGAGCGTGGAGGAGTTCAA
>ONHE01000204.1 GCA_900317545.1 uncultured Prevotella sp.
CAACCAGCCTGACTTCAACACCATCAACCGCTTCCGCAACAGGGTGAAGGACGAGATAAACGAGGTGTTCACCCAGCTTGTCGTAATCAATGTTGACTTCATCAACGCTCTTTTGACAGTAGGAGCTTACGAACTCATCTTTAGTCAGACTGCCGGGATAAAGAACATTGCCGCCAATCACCTCATTTTGTAGTTTTTCATCACCTGCATGGGTATAGTAAATGGCGTCACAATACCTGTGTAGCTGATTGACGGCATCGACTGGAGTAACTTCAACTCCATTCTTGGCAGGAATGGATGTGTCGCGAATACGATACTTCGTTTCAAACAGATATGTGTATTGTATCATGTCGTTGGTTTTATTTAATCGGAGAACATTATCCGGTCTTTACTCTGTCGTTTTCGACGTGGTTTCTGCTATGTCTGTATTTTGGCTTACTGTAGTTCCATCGGTAAAATACTCTTTATCATCTGTTGTGGCATCATACACCACTGATGCCAACTGAACATCTGGTTTCTCGTTATCCAAGAAGCCCCCTTCTGATTTGCTTCCCTTTATTAAAGTCTTTATAAAGTCATCTTCCATCTTGCTGCTATCCACACATGCTGTCGTTGTGTTGTGCTAAGTGCGTTGAACTATATTCTTAACCTTGATGATCCGCTGGTGACTCCGGAGAGGCATAATCATCCGATTGGTGGATAGGCGGGAATGAGCTACCATAGCTCAGCAACTCCTTAAGAGGCCGATATTCCACGGTTTCTTAGCGGTTCATCATACACTTCCGATTTCTGCGATATCTGTCCGAGAAGTTTTCCTGTCCCATTCTTTCTATTATTTCAAAGCTCATCTGTTTGCCGAGGAAATCAAAAAAAATAGCAGGAAGCATGTCTACACGCACCGTTCCCGAGTCAACTTTGTCTTGTCAATGATTATTTCCCCTGCGCCATTTCCAAACCCGTACGACAAAAGCGCGGCGGAAGCGAAGAGAAAAAAATCAAAATGAATACGAGAATCCGATTGAGGCATACTCCTTCAGCTGCCAGAAACCATGATGCTCGTCACGTTCACTTCCATCGTCAAAACGTGGGAAGACAAATATATTAGTTGAGATATATCTGTTAAACTGAAACGTGAAAGTATTCTCCCATTCCAACTCTGCCCGCTTATAAGTGGTATAACCATACAATCTCGTTTTCCACTTGATATTGTCAGTCAACTTCCAGGTCAGATCAATATCAAACTGCGAACCGAAATCATTGAGGGTGTGCTTGCCTTCATCCAATCCATAACGTTTCGCAAGATTGAGGCGCTCAACATATTTGAAGTTATAGGCAAACGGGGCAAGATGGACAGATCCGGTCAGACGCTTGTCTAACCAGGAAACCGCATAATCCATACCGACAGAGAAATTTACATTCAACGGTGAGAGGAAATCTGAATAGACCTTTGGATCATTGCTTTTATAGCTGTGCGTGAATTGCGTATTGGCAATCATCTGAATCGTATAATACCATTTTTTGGAGGCTTGGAGTCCAAGCTTACTTGTATATCGAATCAAGTCCTCTGATGTTTTGTAGCGGTGAAGTGTATCACCACGAGAAGTCCGATAGCCTAATTTCAATTCCAGTTTATTGTCCCATTTGACCTTCTGCTTATTATTATAATTGACCTGCAGCACGGCAGAACCAACCATTGAGAAATTACTCTCACCACCTTTATACCAGTTTCCAGATACATAATTCTGCAGAAACTGAAGAAAATAATCACCCGAATATGTCCAGAAATTTGGTTTTTTTACGACAATATCCATTGGCACAATTTCCGGTTCCACAGCAGTTGGAGCCACTTTGTTCACAATTTCTGATGGTTTATTGATCACTGTGCCATCGTGGTCGATGACGGTGCCCAGCTTAGACAACGCAGTAGCCTTATTAACAACTAAGTCCGGTCTATTTAAATAGATATAAATCAGAATGTTATTCAAATCGCATTGAGGAGAACATTTAACGTCATCTTGAAGGTTGAACGTCTTTCCTACTATATCTCTATAATAGGTCATAGGAAGAAAAAAACGGCTATATATAGTTGACGGCATCTGCATTCCCTTGACTTGAACATCATCCAATGAATCCAAATGAAGCTTGAAAATCATTAAAGAATCTTCAAACCTATCAATCAATGATGAGCTCTTGCCAAGCAATCCTCGTCCTCTGTAAAAATGTGACATAACTTGCGCTGACACGACAAGATGACAAGTCTGAATCAAAAAAAATACGATTAAATATCTGAATCTCATGCTACAAAGCGTTTACGGCTGCAAAGATAACACTTATTTGAAGATTTATATAATCAAAGTAGTTAAAAGTTAAGAAACTCCCGTTAATCTATGTTTGTGAAAAAACAGCACTGATTATATCACAAATTCTTTGTTGATTTGATAAAAAAACTCTATCTTTGCAACTTGTAATTAAACAATTTATATTGTGGCAGAAACTAAGTATATCTTCGTTACAGGCGGTGTGGTATCGTCATTGGGTAAAGGAATCATTTCTTCATCTATCGGCAAGCTTCTTCAAGCAAGAGGGTACAATATCACGATTCAGAAATTCGACCCTTACATCAACATCGACCCCGGCACACTGAATCCGTATGAACACGGAGAATGTTATGTCACCGTCGATGGAATGGAAACCGATTTGGACTTAGGGCACTATGAACGGTTTACCGGAATTCAGACCACTAAGGCCAACTCGTTGACAACAGGACGGATCTACAAATCGGTAATCGACAAGGAAAGACGAGGCGATTATTTAGGCAAGACGATCCAGGTCGTTCCCCATATCACGGATGAGATAAAACGCAATGTAAAGCTTTTGGGGAAGAAATTCCATTATGACTTCGTGATCACCGAAATCGGGGGTACGATCGGAGACATTGAGAGTGCGCCTTTCATGGAAGCCATCAGGCAGTTGAAATGGGAACTCGGAAAGAATGCCGTCAACGTGCATCTAACCTATGTACCGTTTCTGAAAGCTGCAGGCGAATTGAAGACAAAGCCCACACAACATAGCGTAAAGGAGCTGCAGAGTGTCGGAATCCAACCGGATGTTCTTGTCCTTCGTACTGAAAAACATCTCAGCGATGATATTCGCAAGAAAGTTGCAGCTTTCTGCAATGTCGATTTCGACTGTGTCATACAAAGTGAGGATATGCCTTCCATTTATGAAGTGCCTGTCAACATGCAGAATCAAGGACTTGACACTGCAATTTTGAAAAAAGTCGGCGAACCGATTGGCGAAAAGCCCTCACTCGGACCGTGGAAGCAATTCCTTGAGCGGAGAAATAAAGCGAAAGAGGAGGTATACATTGGGCTGGTCGGCAAATACGACTTGCAGGACGCCTACAAAAGCATTCGCGAAAGTTTGTCGCAGGCAGGCACATACAATGACCGCAAGACCGTTATCACTTTCATCAGTTCAGAGGGGCTGACTGAGAATAACGTTGCGGAAGCCTTGGCAGGGCAGGATGGTATCGTCATATGTCCAGGTTTTGGTCAAAGGGGTATTGAAGGTAAGATCATTGCTGCACATTATTCTAGAACACATAACATACCCACATTTGGCATCTGTCTCGGAATGCAGATGATGGTCATCGAATTTGCCCGTAACGTATTGGGATTCAAGGATGCCAACAGTCGTGAAATTGACGAGACAACCGAACATAATGTCATTGACATCATGGAAGAACAGAAAAATATTACCAATATGGGTGGAACCATGCGTTTGGGGGCTTATGAATGTGTACTGAGACAGGGATCACGTGTATTTGACATTTATAAGAAAGAATTCATTCAGGAGCGCCATCGCCATCGCTATGAATTCAACAATGACTATCTGAGCATGTTCGAGAAGAACGGCATGATGTGTGTTGGGCGCAACCCGGAAAGCGATTTAATTGAAATCGTTGAGATACCAGGGTTGAACTGGTATATCGGAACACAATTCCACCCAGAATATCAGAGCACCGTGCTTAAACCACACCCGCTTTTCGTTGATTTTGTCAAACACGCGATCGCAAATCATAAATAATTATAATAGAGTCTTAATATCCTATCTCACATAGGAAACCAAGCATCGTAAAAAATGGATAAGAACACCGTCATTGGATTTATTCTCATAGCAGCCGTACTGATCGGATTCAGTTGGTGGAGTCAACCCTCCCAAGAGGAGATCAAAGCACAGCAGGAACAGCTTGCAAAGAAAGAATTACAAGCAAAGAAAGCTAATCAAGAGCGAATGAAAGCTCAAGCTGAAATGCAGGCTGCAGCAAAAGCCAAGATTGTATCCGACACGACGCGCCTTTTCTATTCATCATTAAAAGGAAAAGCGCAAGCTCTTATCCTCAAGAACAAGTATGTAGAGCTGACCTTCAGCACGAAGGGGGCTTTCGTAAAAAAGGCAGTGGTCAAGGGATTTAAGGACCGGAACGGCAATCCTGACGTTACACTTTTCGATGAAAAGGAACAAAACCTGAACTACACACTCATAGCAAAAGAGAATAACATCTCAACCCAAGATCTTTATTTCAAGCCATCCAACCTCACTGACAGCACCGTGACTTTCACCGCCATGGCTGGAGAAGGCAAGAACATCACGATAAGCTATCGTTTAGGCAAAGACTATCTGCTTCATATGCAGATGGCTGTCAATGGACTTGAGGGCTTTTTCGCGCCGAATACGCGCACGATGGATATTGACTGGCAGGGAAAGTGTCGCCAGCAGGAGAAGGGATTCACCTTCGAAAACCGCTATGCCACCCTCACCTATCATGATGTCGAAGGCGGTACTGACTATCTGAACGAGAACAAAGAAAATATCGACAAGGAGATAAAGGAAACCATCGACTGGGTCGCCTTCAAGAATCAGTTCTTCTCGGCCGTGATGATTGCGAAAAAGGATTTGGGAGCGGGCAGCCTGCTGACAAGCATTCCCCAGGAAAAAGGATCTGGCTATCTCAAAACCTATCAAGCTAAGATGAAGTCTTTCTTCGACCCTACGGGAAAGACACCTACAGAGTTCGAGTTCTATTATGGCCCCAATAACTTCCGCTTACTCCAACGCGTCGAGGCAGAAAGCAGTTTCGGAAAGGATCTTGAGATGCAGCGTCTCGTCTATTTAGGATGGCCGCTATTCCGGATCATCAACCGCTGGTTCACGCTCTACGTATTTGACTGGCTCAGCAAGCTGTTCCCAATGGGCGTCGTTCTGATCCTGATCACCCTGCTTTTGAAACTCATCACGTATCCTATGGTGAAAAAGAGCTACATGAGTTCAGCGAAAATGCGTGTTCTCAAACCGAAACTGGACGAAGCAACTTCCCAATTCAACAGGCCTGAAGACCAAATGCAGAAACAGCAGGCTATGATGGCTGAATATGCAAAATATGGCGTCAGCCCGTTATCGGGTTGCCTCCCCATGCTCATTCAGATGCCTATTTGGATTGCAATGTTCAATTTCGTTCCCAATGCCATCGAACTTCGTGGGGAGAGCTTTCTATGGATGAAAGACTTATCCACTTATGACCCGATATTTGAATGGGGGAAAAACATCTGGCTCATCGGTGATCACTTAAGTTTGACCTGCATTCTGTTCTGTGGGGCTCAGCTTTTGTATTCGTGGTTTACCATGCAACAGCAGAAGGATCAGATGGTCGGGCAGCAGGCCGAACAGATGAAGGTCATGCAGTGGATGATGTATCTTATGCCGCTGATGTTCTTCTTTGTCTTCAACGATTACTCCTCCGGACTGAACTTTTATTATTTTATCAGTCTTTTCTTCAGCGCTGCCATCATGTGGACTTTGCGTAAGACGACCGATGATCAAAAGTTGCTTGCCATCTTGGAAGCACGCTATCAGGAAACCAAGAACAATCCACGAAAACTCAGCGGATTTGCTGCACGCCTGCAAGCCATGCAGGAACAGCAGCAGGAAATGATGCAGAAGCGCAACGAACTTGACCGTAAGAACCGTAAATAATATCAAACATGACTAACACATTTATCAACAGAATGATCACAAGCGCTGCTGCCATCATGCTGGCTTGTGGTAGTATGCAAGCACAGTCAATGATCAGCAAGAACCAAATCAAGTTGAACAACGATCTGATGACCCCCGAAGCCCTTTGGGCAATGGGCCGCATAGGAGCTCCTTCAGCCTCTCCCGATGGCAAGCAGATCGTGTACCAAGTCTCCTATTACAGCGTTGAGAAAAACAAGAGCCACACGATGCTGTTCCTCGTTGGCAGCGACGGCAAGAATCCAAAGCAACTGACTACTTCCGCCGATAATGAATCCGATGCCACATGGATTGAACAAGGCCAGAAGATTGCGTTCCTTAAAAAAGGCCAATTGTGGAAAATGAATCCTGACGGAACGGAAAGACAGCAACTCACACAGTCAAAACTTGACATCGAAGGATATAAGTTCTCTCCTGATGGGAAGAAAGTGGTATTGATCAAGTCCATCGTCTATCATGGCACGATCAAGGAGAATCCAAAAGACCTTCCGTTGGCTACAGGCCGTCTGATCACAGACATGAACTACCGCCATTGGGACCACTATGTCGAGAATATTGCCCATCCGTTCCTTGCGGATGTAACTGACAGCCAGATCACCGAAGGTAAAGACATCATGGAAGGTGAACCTTACGAAAGCCCAGTTGCGCCATTTGGCGGGAGCGAACAGATAGCCTGGAGTCCAGACTCAAAAACGATTGCTTACACAAGCCGCAAAAAAGAAGGTATCCAATATGCTATTTCAACAGATACAGACATCTTCCTATACTACTTGGAGAGCGGAAAAACCGTTAATCTATGTAAGCCCTTGGGCTATGTTGAACCAAGTAGCGATGCTACGAAAACCATGTTCAGCCAACCAGTGAACCATCAGTCCGGCGACCCGAACGTCGGTTACGACGTGAACCCGAAATTCTCGCCTGATGGTAAATATGTGGCTTGGCAGAGCATGAAGCGTAATGGCTACGAGAGCGACCGCAACAGATTGTGTGTTTATAATCTCGTAAGTGGCGAAAAGAAATATGTAACGGAAAGCTTTGACTCAAGTGTTGAAGACTACTGTTGGAACGTCGACTCCAAGACTTTGTTCTTCATCGGATGCTGGCATGCCTGCGTGAATATGTACCAAACTGATCTCGGCGGCAAGGTCAGGCAACTGACTGACGGATGGTATGATTATGGTTCCTTGCAGATGCTTGGCAATAGCAAGAAGATCCTGGCTACACGTCATTCCATGTCCCATCCAGACGATTTGTTCGTTGTCACTCCCAGTAAAAAGGAAAAAATGTCCGAGGTCGTTCAGATCACTGACGAGAACAAGCATATTTTCGATCAGTTAGAAATGGGCAAACTCCAACAGCGATGGGTTAAGACAACTGACGGCAAACAGGAACTTGTCTGGCTCATTCTCCCTCCGCATTTTGACGCGACAAAAAAATATCCCACCTTATTATATTGTGAGGGTGGTCCACAGAGTCCTGTGTCCCAGTTCTGGAGCTATCGATGGAACTTCCAAATCATGGCAGCTCATGGCTATGTCATCGTGGCCCCCAACCGCCGCGGTCTGCCCGGATTCGGCTCAGCGTGGAATGAGGAAATCAGCGGCGACTGGACGGGACAATGCATGGATGATTACCTCAGTGCCATTGATGATGCCTGCACATTGCCTTTTGTTGACAAAGATCGTTTAGGATGCGTGGGGGCAAGCTTCGGAGGATTCTCTGTATTCTATTTGGCTGGCCATCACAACAAACGATTCAAGGCTTTCATCGCACATGACGGAGCTTTCAACTTGGAATCCATGTACACCGATACAGAAGAAGCCTGGTTCTCCAACTGGGAGTATGATGACGCCTACTGGAATAAAGACATGACACAACGTGCGAGAAAAACCTACGCAAACAGCCCGCATCGGTTTGTTGACAAGTGGGACACCCCCATTCTCGTCATCCATGGAGAAAAAGATTACCGAATCAATGCAAACCAGGGTATGGGGGCTTTTAACGCAGCACGCATGCGCGGCATTCCGGCAGAGTTGCTCCTCTTCCCGGATGAAAACCATTGGGTGCTCAAACCGCAGAACGGTATTCTTTGGCAGCGTACGTTCTTTAACTGGCTTGACAAATGGCTAAAGCACTGAACACGAAAAAGAGCACAAGTATCATAAGGATTTAAAACTATCAATCATATTATGACAGAGCAATATCAAAAAACACTCCGAGATTCTGCAGCCCTCAGATGGACCGCACTCCTTTTGCTGGCACTTGCAATGTTTTGTGCCTATATCTTCATGGATATCTTGTCACCCATCAAAGAACTGATGCAGACAGAGCGAGGATGGGATTCAACGGCATTTGGAACCATGCAGGGAGCCGAGACTTTCCTCAATGTGTTCGTCTTCTTCCTGATCTTTGCCGGTATCATCTTAGACAAGATGGGAGTGCGCTTCACGGCCGTCCTCTCCGGTGCCGTTATGCTGGGCGGGGCTTTGATCAAATACTACGCTATTAGCGAGAGCTTCATCGGCAGTGGCATAGAAACCTGGTTTACGAATAATCTCAACCACATTCCTGTATTCGAACAGTTAGGCGTTTCGCCCTTCTATGCCGGCATGCCGGCTTCCGCAAAGGTCGCAGCCTGCGGCTTCATGATCTTCGGATGCGGCGCAGAGATGGCTGGCATCACCGTCTCTCGTGGTATTGTCAAGTGGTTCAAGGGCCGCGAGATGGCGTTGGCCATGGGTTCAGAGATGGCATTAGCCCGTTTAGGTGTGGCCACCTGCATGATTTTCTCACCGTTCTTCGCAAAGTTAGGCGGCAGCATTGATGTTTCTCGCTCCGTTGCATTCGGTGTTGTCCTGTTGTGCATTGCCTTGATGATGTTTGTAGTCTACTTCTTCATGGATAAGAAATTGGATTCTCAGACGGGTGAAGCAGAAGAGAAAGATGATCCATTCAAGGTCAAGGATATTGGCAAAATCCTCTCAAGCATGGGATTCTGGCTTGTTGCCCTGCTGTGTGTGCTCTATTATTCCGCTATCTTTCCATTCCAGAAGTACGCGGTGAATATGCTTCAGTGCAACCTGACTTTCACGGGTGTTGATTCTGAATCGTTCTGGGCATCATCCAGTGTTACGATTGTTCAGTACATCATAATGCTGATTGTTGCTGTCACGGCGTTCACCTTCAACTTCATGAAGAACAAAGGGATGAAGTATTTCATGCTCATTCTCTCCATCAGCTCGTTGATCGTCTACTGCTATATGGGTTACATGCGCCAGTCAGCCGAATCCATCTTCGCTGTTTTCCCGCTTTTGGCTGTGGGCATCACACCGATCTTGGGCAACTATGTTGATCATAAGGGCAAGGCAGCTTCCATGTTAGTCTTGGGTTCGATCCTGCTAATCGTGTGCCATCTCACGTTTGCTTTCATCCTTCCGGCCTTCCGGGGCAATCAGGTTGGCGGTGTGATCATAGCCTATCTGACCATTTTAGTCTTGGGTGCCTCCTTCTCTTTGGTACCCGCATCATTGTGGCCGAGCGTACCGAAGCTTGTAGACGCCAAGATCATCGGGTCTGCCTACGCCTTGATCTTCTGGATTCAGAACATTGGTTTGTGGCTGTTCCCGCTCCTGATCGGAAAGGTGTTGGATCAGACAAATCCAGGTGTCACTGACGCCACGAAGCTTAACTACACGGCACCGCTCATCATGTTGGCCAGTCTAGGCCTTGCAGCCTTGATTATCGGTCTGATCCTGAAGGTCGTCGACAGGAAGAAGGGTCTCGGACTGGAGGAACCCAATATTAAGGATTAATCATTTTCTCAACCCGAGTGGGTGTGTCTGAAGGGAATGCTCTCTTGGCACACCCACTTGTCGTTTCAACTCCCTCTACAAAAGACGATGACTGACCGACACACATTTTCAATAGCCAAACTTGGTGGTATCATCACTTCTCGCCGATGGATCGTACTCTTCATGGTTGCCTTCGTGATGATGATGGGCTATGTGTTCTGGGATCTCATCTCGCCCTTGTCGACCTTGCTCATATCACATATTGAAGATAGGGGAATGGGATGGACTGCTGCCGAGTATGGATTCTATACGGGAAGCTACTCGGTCTTTAATATTTTTCTACTGATGCTTTTCTGGGGAGGTGTCATCTTGGATCGTTACGGCATCCGCATCACCGGCGTGCTGGCCACTGGGGCAATGCTTTTAGGTGCTTGTATCACCTATTACGCTTTGGTCATGATTCCCCCGACGGATTATACGGATCTTTCTTTCACGCTGTTCGGTCTGATCCCTGCCCACATCAAGGTGCAGGTGCTCGTTGCAGCATTGGGATTCGGCCTGTTCGGAATGGGCTGCGATATAACGGGCATCACTGTTTCAAAGATTGTCACCAAATGGTTCACGGGACACGAATTGGCATCAGCGATGGGTGTTCAGGTTGCAATGGCGAGGTTGGGAACGGCATCAGCCATCAGCCTCAGTCCCCTCATCGCCTTTTATTTTGGCCTTTCAGCCTTGGTACTTACCGGTGCCATAGCGCTGCTGATTGCCTTCTTGGTATTCCTGCTCTACCTCTTCCTGGATCGGAATTATGACCGATCCGCGCACCAACAAGTTGTGCAAACAGTGGAGAGCAATAACGAGAGAGAACGATTTTCTATTCGCGATCTGCTCAAAGTAGTCAGCAATCCAGGTTTCTGGATCATTGCCCTGCTTTGCGTCATGTTCTACAGCTCCATCCGACCGTTCATGAAGTTTGCCACCGACTTGCTTATCAACAAATATGGTGTGGCAAATCTCACTGCCGGGTGGATCGTCTCCGTCATTCCTTATGGCAGCATCATCCTCACTCCCCTTTTTGGCATCGTCTACGACCGAATCGGCCATGGGGCACGACTGATGCTGATCGGCTGCCTGCTGATTACGATCTGTCATGGCTGTTTGGCACTCCCGGTGTTGAATAACGAATGGTTTGCCCTGTTTCTGATGCTTCTTTCCGGCGTGGCCTTTGCCTTGGTGCCAAGCGCGATGTGGCCTTCGGTTCCAAAGATTATTCCCTTACGCCAATTGGGCACGGCCTATAGCATCATCTACTACATTCAGAACATCGGCTTGATGCTGGTTCCCATGTGGGTTGGAAACGTGATTGACCGGCATACCGTCATGACAACAGGGCATGTGGATTATACGATGCCCATGTTGATCTTCTTCGGATTCGGACTGTTGGCAACCATTCTCGCAGCCATATTGATTGCTGTTGACAAGCGCAGAAATTATGGATTGGAACAAGCCAACATCCTCCCTTCAACCCGGATTGGAAGAAATGCAGCTTCTTCGCAGAACTGTTCGGGTCTACGGCCCGGACAAACTGATTGACATGGAGATTGTACGCCATTGCATAGGACAGGCCCAGTTGGTGCCCACCAGTTCGAACCTGCAACTCTGGGAATGCAATCATGTCACCGCCCCCACATGCAGCAGACGGTCTGCCGGGCATGTTTCAACCAGCGGTCAGTCCGCACAGTCAGGCAGAAGGTGGTCTTCATGATCCACCCTGACCGTTACAAGGCCCATGCAAAAGCTGTGCTGGAGTATGAGAAAAAAAGTGTTCGTCGGTACAGTTCAGAAGAGAAGCAGTCCCGTCGAATAGCCGATATGGAGCTGTATTATGACAAGTTGATGCCGACAGTCTATCGCAGAAATGGCGGTTTGACCGAAGTAGGAAGGAAGATGCTTTCACTCCTGTGCGGACTCTCGCCCCCCTGTGATACGCCAGGTCTCGGAAACCGACATGCGCAGCACGATGCACAAGAGCTGTACCTATGTGGCCCAAACCTTCATGCTGGCTATGTCTGAAGCTGGCCAGGACAACTTACCGCACATGAGGAAACTATTAACGTATCGGCTGACCACTTACACTCTCAGCGTACGCATGGCATTCAATACGGCCAATATCATCACACCGACATCCGCGAAAACAGCCAATCCCATACCGGCCCAACCGACCGTTGCGAGCAGCAGGACAGCGACCTTGATAAGGATCGCAAACCATGCATTTTCTTTCGCAATCAGTATCGTCCGGCGGGCTAACCGAATAGCTTGACAGATCTTTGAAGGCTTATCGTCCATCAGAACAACATCGGCGGCCTCAATCGCAGCATCACTTCCAAGTCCGCCCATGGCAATTCCGACATCGGCCCGTGCAAGAACGGGGGCGTCGTTGATGCCGTCACCTACAAAGGACAATGTGCGCTTGTCGGGCTGTTCCTGCAAGAGCTGTTCCACATGGGCCACCTTTTCAGTTGGCAGTAACTCGGCATAGTATTCATCAAGCCCCAGTTGCTTAGCCACATGCAAGGCAGCACTCCCACGGTCGCCAGTGAGCATCACCGTCCTCATTCCAAACTTCTTCAATCTTTTGACCGTTTCCGCGGAATCTTCTTTCACTTGATCGGCTATGACGATATGCCCGGCATAACGACCTTCCACAGCCACATGAACCACGGTGCCCGCCACATCCTTGCAGTGGGGACACTCGCTGACCACAGCGCCCACATCTGCCATCATCTTCTCATTGCCCACACATACCTGGCGCCCATTGATCTGAGCCTTGATGCCGTGTCCGGATATCTCCTCCACGCTCTCCACACGACAGTTATCAGCTTCCTTTGGATAAACCTGACGCAGGGCCACGGCAATGGGATGCGTAGAGTAACGCTCCACATGCGCCGCAAGATGGAGCAGATCTTCCTCTGAGTATTTTTCTTGATGCACGGCCTGCACCTTGAAAACGCCCTTGGTCAGTGTTCCGGTCTTATCGAAGACCACCGTCGAAGTCTTGGCCAAGGCATCGATATAGTTGCCTCCCTTGATGAGGATGCCCTTGCGAGATGCACCGCCGATGCCGCCGAAGAATGTCAGAGGAACGGAAATGACCAATGCACACGGGCAACTGACAACCAAGAAAGTGAGTGCCCGGTAGACCCAGACGGTGAAAGCCGCCAAGTAACTGTCACTGAAAAGAGGCGGCACAAAAGCAATGAACAGGGCCGCAAAGACCACGATCGGGGTATAGACATGTGCGAAACGGGATATGAAGGTTTCGCTCTTTGACTTCCGCGCTCCGGCATTTTCCACCAAGTCAATGATCTTGGAGGCGGTCGATTCGCCAAAACTCTTTATCACACGCGCCTTCAGCAAGCCTGACAGATTGACGCAACCGCTGATGATTTCATCACCGACTGTCACTCTTTGGGGCACGCTCTCCCCTGTCAAGGCTACCGTGTTCAGACTCGATGAGCCTTCTGTTACGACCGCGTCCATCGGCACTTTGTCGCCAGGCTTGACGACAATGGTCTCCCCGACGCTGACACTTTCCGGATCCACGGTCACCACCTGCCCGTCTCTTTCCACACAAGCCGTGTCGGGGCGGATATCCATCAGCTTGGAAATTGACCGTCGGCTCTGATCCTCGGCATAGCCTTCAAACAACTCGCCCACCTGAAAGAACAGCATGACAAACACCGCCTCCGGAAACTGGTTCTCGGCTCCAGGCAGAAAACCGATGAGCAACGCTCCGATCGTTGCCACGCTCATGAGGAAATCTTCGTCGAAGGGATCGCCTTCGCAGATCCCCTCAATAGCTTCACCAAGTACATCATAACTGATGAGCAGGTAAGGAACCAGATAGACTAATAGCATTTGCCACATTGGCAAATCCATATTCCGCTCCACGGTCCAGGCACCGACGAGAAGCAGGGAAGTGAGAATTATTCGTAAAAACTTGATGTTCATTTTTGTCATCCGTTAGATAATTTATCGGCAAAGGTACGGCAACATCCATGCAACTGAGTTGCAATTTCACCTTCCGAGGCAATCTGTGGCCAAAGTTCAAAAGTACCAGGAGCAACCGCCATGTGCAAAGAGATCGATTTGATCCATTTTTCTGCCTTGCTGATCACACAGCAATCTGAAATCTTTTGTATCTTTGTAGACAACTTAGAAAACAACCCGATATGCGACGCACTATTCATCTGTCATTCATTTTCGCTCTCATCACGCTGACGGCATGTACCCAACACAAGCCCAAAAGCAACGATCAGGGACCAAAAACACTGATCGCCTATTTCTCGGTGACCGGCCGTACCGCCGAAGCAGCTGAACAGTTGGCCGATGCCATTGACGGCAAGCTCTATGAGATCAAACCCGAAGTAAAATACAAAGACGAGGATCTCAACTGGCACGATGACCATTCCCGGTCGTCAATGGAGATGAAAGACCGCAACGCACGGCCGGCCATCATACACGATTTGGAGCTTCCAGAGGACTATGACCGAATTTTCATAGGGTTCCCCATCTGGTCGTATACGGCTCCAACCATCATCAACACGTTCCTTGAGAGCTACCCGTTTGAGGGCAAGCTCATAGCACTCTTCGCCACTTCAGGAGGCAACACGCCGGACAAAGCGCTTCAGGAGCTGAGACAGAAATATCCCAAGCTGCGCTTCGTAGCAGCCAAGTTGCTCAACGATGAGGATCAAACAGAGATGAAGAAATGGGCAGACAGCATCAAATGAGTATCTGCTGTGGCAACCATCATTCGCAACTTTTGAAAATGTGTTTTTTCCATGCTCCGCAGAGCATAGATCTGAGTCGCCCGAAGGAAGACTCAGAGCGGCCGGTATGATAGCTTTGGGACATGGCAGCACATGCTTACCCGCATGTCAATCAATGGCGGAATCAACATCTTACAAGTGGGTTGAAATGCAACATGGAGAACAGGCTTTTATTGTCTGAATCTAACTATCTCAATAGATGTTTGATCGCATCTTTCGGAGAATACAGTATCATCCTTGGCCCTACCCAACTCATGACCATTCTGATTTTTTCTCGTTCTTTAGGCCCATAGCAGTGTGTGGGGCAGTTTTTGCAGGCAGACTTTCGTTCACCATATCTACAATGATCAAGACGGCGGACAGCATAATCTGTCAGCCTAAGATATTCGTCAGGTACTCGGTCCAGTCTGAGTCGGTGTCGGCAATATAATTCGACCATCTTGCGTACGATCATTTTCTCTTCTTCGATCCGATTTTTCATATTGTCTATTCTGCTTACTGAACTTGATGCCCCCTCCCCTGCCCTTTCGTAACTTCTCATCCAAAACGAAGGATCAGCATGACGTGAAAAGAAGCACTGATAACAAAGCTGCCATTAGCGACGCAAATATACTATAATTTTATGTCAATGCGTTGTTTTTTACTTAAAAAAATCCTCAGAGATATGCCCTATAGTTAAAAAAACGAGCATAAAAGTTAAAACCATGCCACACGAATGATTTTCTGCCTAAAATGATTAACTTTGCATAATCATCATCAATAATCTTCAATATGAAAAAGTTTATTTTTGCCATACTTTTCCTATTCCCCTTGACAATTTATGCCCAAACGAACACAACCCTTACGCCGGAGGAGCAATTGGCTAAGGCTCAAAAACAATTGGAAGAAGCACAGAAAGCCGTAGCGAAAGCAAAAGCGGAAGCGGAAAAGGCCAAACAGGAGAAAGCAAAAGCAGAAGCAAAAGCCAAGGAAAAGGCGGCGAAAGCTAAATCTGAAGCTGACAAGGTCGCAGAAAAGGCACTCAAGGAGAAACAGGCTGCCATAGAGGAACAGATCAAGAAAGCCCAAGCTGAAGCTGAAAGGCTGAAAGCTGAGGCGAAGAAATTGAATGCCGAAACTGAAAAAATAGCATCGGACAATCCGGAAAAGCCTTCAACCTCTGGATGGACTGTACCCACCAAAGCCGACAGGAGTCGCATCGCCAAAACGAATGCTGCTAAAGTGACAAATACAGAGATCGATGAAGCCAAGTATCTAAGCGGTGCAATCCCCGAAGTCGATGGCAAAGTGGTATTCACATTGGATATTGACGTCCCCGGCAAAAATGCCCAACAGATCTACGACATCACCTATAACTACTTGGACGAAGTCTCGCAAGGCCCTGACCAGTTCGATGAGAGTGCAGTAGTGTTGCTCAATCAGAAAGACCATATCATTGCCGCAAGATACAAGGAATGGCTGACATTCTCCAGTAGTTTTATTTCCCTGGACCGCACGATTTTCAATTACACCGTCATTGCGCAATGTTCCGATCAGCACATTCATCTGACGATGGAGCGGATGAACTATAATTATGAAGAAGGGCGAAGCACAGGATTCAAGACTTCTGCGGAAGAATGGATAACGGATAAATATGGACTCACTAAGAAAGGGAACAAACTGAGCAAGCTCTCAGGCAAATTCCGCAGAAAGACCATCGACCGCAAGGACGAACTGTTTAACGGCATTCAGAATGCCCTACTCCATTAATCGTAGATGAATACAAGCAACAATATCGACACAGAGGCCACGAACAGGCCGAAAGCCTATCATAGCCACAAGGATGATCGTTCACCCGACCGTTTTTTTAAGATACGCAACATTTTGAACATTCTGTTCATGGTGGGAGCTGTGATCGGCGTCCTGATTTATTTATATTCCAACCGTACGGTCGGTACTGTCGTGATTCTCATTTCGATGGTTTTCAAAATTATCGAAAGCACTTTGCGTTTTATCCGTTGATGAAGAGAATTATTACAATTATACTTCTGATTGTTGCCACTGCCTCTGTGAATGCCCAGGTCAGGGATTTCAATCAGATTGATGAAGATGGGAAGATCACCCGAGCCGGTCAGCATAATACTGACAGTCTCGGTTCAAACAAGCAAATCCCTAAGGGGATCAAAGTATGGACCGTCGATGCCCGGTTTGGAGATATCAGACCCGCCACCCCCGACACACTCTCCCACATGTTCATGAATTCCATCTTCACGACTGGTCTGCGTGGAGAATTCAACTCTACTGGAAACTTGGGAGCTCCGCGCATCAATCGCATTTATATTGACCGCCCGGAAGCTGATCAGTTCATTTTCACCCAACCTTATGACTTCTTCATCAAACAGCCTCAGCAATTCCATTTCACCAATACCCTTTCCCCTTTCACGAACCTCAGCTACAACAATGCGGGCAACCGAACGAACGGCGAAGATCATTTCACAGCAAAGTTCGGAGCGAATGCAGGTAAACGGATCGGCGTCGGCTTCCATTTCGATTACATCTATGGACGCGGCTACTACAGCAATCAGAGCACGTCTCATTTCAATTATACGATGTACGGATCCTATCTCGGTGACCGATATCAAGCTCATCTCTTGCTCTCAACCAATCACCAGAAGGTCACTGAAAATGGCGGCATCACGGATGATAACTACATCACGCATCCCGAGTCATTCAACGAAAGCTACCAAACAACGGAGATCCCGACAGTCCTCAGTAAGCACTGGAACCGTAACGACAACCAGCATGTGTTCCTCACACACCGCTACAGCCTGGGATTTAACCGCAAGGTGCCGATGACACCGGAGGAGATCAAGGCCAAGAAGTTCGCCATCGAGTCGCAGAAAGAGCAGGCTGCCAACAAAGCAAGAGAACAGGCAGAAAAGGAGGCCAGAAGGTCAGGCCGCAGCTTGGACGATAAAGAGTTTGAGCAACAGAATTTCACCGGAAGACCAGACGATGCGAAGATTGCCGGTATGGAACCGGAGCAGCAGACGAAGAAAGACAACCGGATCTCTGTCAACGGAAAGGAAGCTGCCGACAGCATTCTGGCGAAAAGTAAACAAGTACAGGAAGATACGTCTTGGCTGAAGAATGAGTATGTGCCGGTCACCAGTTTCATCCATACCGTCAGGTTTGACAATTTCCGCCGCATCTATCAGGCTTATCAAACACCCGAAGGCTATTTCGATCAGAACTATGATGTCGAGGAGAAGTTGGGAAACGACTCGATCTTCGACCAGACCAAGCACTATCGCCTGCAGAACACCTTCGCCCTGTCCTTGCTGGAAGGTTTCAACAAGTGGGCCAAAGCCGGTCTAAAAGCTTTTGCCAAAAGTGACTTGAGACACTTCACACTACCCGCTTCCAAAGGCGTCGACACGTATAACGAGCATGTACTGTCGGTCGGCGGACAGCTCATCAAGTCGCAGGGCAAGACCTTACACTACAATGTGACGGGAGAACTCGCGCTCACAGGCAAAGATGCAGGCGACATCAAGATCGACGGCAAGACGGATCTGAATTTCCGTCTGTTTGGCGATACGCTCACCTTAGCTGCCAGCGGATTCTTCCATCGGACAACGCCGACCTTCTATTTTCGCCATTATCACGCCCGCCATTTATGGTGGGACAAAGACGATCTGAGCAAGATCACCCATACACGGATCGAAGGATTGCTCAACTACCAAAAGACAAACACATCGCTCCGCGTGGCAGTGGATGAACTGACAGACTATACTTACTTCGCACAAAGCTACTCCATCAATGCCAGCAACTCCCGGGCCGGCAATGCCGTGACGGTCAATCAGTACGGAAGTCCTATCAGTGTGCTGACGGCATCGCTGTCCCAAAACCTGCAATTCGGGGCACTTTGCTGGGAAAGCGTCGTCACCTATCAAAAGTCGACAGCCAAGGATGTCCTGCCATTGCCAGATCTCAACATCTACACGAATCTCTTTCTGCGCTTCAAGATTGCGCATGTGCTGAAATGTGACTTTGGGGCCGATGCCCGCTACTTCACTAAGTACTATGCCCCCGACTATTCTCCGGCATTAGGTCAGTATGCCGTCCAGCAGGGTGAAAACAAGGTCGAGATAGGCAACTATCCCATCGTGAACCTCTATGCCAACTTCCATCTGAAGCAGACAAGGTTCTTCGTCATGTACAGTCACGTGAATGCCGGATCAGGTAACCAGAATTATTTCCTGACCCCCCATTATCCGTTGAACAACCGCATTCTGCGGTTCGGGGTGAGCTGGAACTTCTACAATTAATAAGGAGCAAGTAACAACTTAAGGCAAATGAAGGACTCACAGATCAGGACCAATTCCTTCCAAGCATGGTTATTAGCCGCCAGGCCAAAGACGCTGTCAGGGGCGGCAGTCCCGGTGATGCTCGGGGCTGCGCTTGCTCTCAAGGACTGTGGCATCGGAAATTTCCAGTTCGTTCCTGCAGTGCTTTGCTTCCTGTTTGCATTCATCATGCAGATTGACTCCAACTTCATCAATGACTATTTTGATTGTGTCAAAGGCAACGACGACTCTGCTACGCGCTTAGGCCCGAAGCGTGCATGTGCCGAGGGCTGGATCACCCTGCCCGCGATGCGCCAGGGACTGGTTATGACGACGCTCGCAGGATGTCTTGTCGGCCTGCCGCTGATTTTTTACGGAGGCATCCAGCTCATCATCGTTGGCATCCTCTGCGTGATCTTTGCCTTTCTGTATACGACAAAGCTCAGTTACTTAGGGTTGGGCGACGTGCTCGTGCTCGTCTTCTTCGGTATAGTTCCAGTGTGTCTCACCTACTATGTTATCCTCCCTCCGGAAGACCAGACCATTACGACCGAAGTTTTTCTGGCCAGTGCAGCCTGCGGATTGGTCATTGACACGCTCCTGCTGGTCAACAATTACCGTGACCGCGACAATGACCGGCGTGACGGCAAGCGCACACTCGTTGTCCGTATCGGGGCTGTCGCCGCCGAACAGCTGTATCTGTGGACAGGCGTCGTGGCATCGGTCATCATGTTTACCATTGAGTTTTCAGCCATCGGGGCGGATCACCCCACCAGTACTTCTATATGGATTGCAGCCACTGCCGCTGTATCTGTTCTCCTCTATCTTCTTTTTCACATCAACACCTGGCGGGAAATGAAACGCATCCATGCCGGAAGCGGACTGAACAAAGTGCTCGGCCTGACGGCCCGCAACATGTTTGTCTTCGGACTGTTCCATTCCCTCACGCTCATACTAATCTACGCACTATGAAACAGCAAATCAACCTCGAGCTGATGGGCTTCATCGAGAAAGACATCCTTCCCCGCTACACAGCTTTCGGAGCCAGTCACGGCCTCAGCCACGTCACACGTGTCATCCGTAACGCGCTTGAACTTGTCGGCCCCACCGGAGCAGACATCAACATGGTCTATGTGATTGCCGCCTATCACGATCTCGGCATGGCCGGGCCGAGAGCCATCCATCACCTGACGGGCGGAAAGATCCTTGCCGCCGATGCCCGACTGAAAAAATGGTTTTCTCCGGAGCAGATCAGGGTAATGAAAGAGGCCGTCGAAGACCATCGCGCATCAGCTTCCCATGCACCGAGAAGCATCTATGGCAAGATCATCGCAGAGGCTGACCGCGACTTGGATCCCTCGACAGTTTTCCGAAGAGCAGTCCAGTTCGGATTAGAGAACGAAGCTGAGCAGAATGCCATCCAACAATGGGAACGGTTCGAAAAGCACATGGAAGAAAAATATTCGGTACATGGTTACATTCATCTATGGATCAACAATTCACCGAATGAAAAGAATCTCAAAGAGTTACGACGTATCATTGCAGATAAGATAGAACTGCACAGATGGTTCGACAAGCTCTATGCCGAAGAGACAGCCGCAGCCACCATACGCGACTCGAAAGGCAACAGCAACAGACCCTTGAAAACATCACGCAAGTCATAGCAGTCATCCCATCCGCGCAGAGCATAGCTCTTGCCCGTCCAAAGCTATCATTCGGGCGGCCCATATGTATCCTTTCGGGACCCGAAAGGATACCTCTTCACAAGCCGCATGTAGTTTACTGGATTTAGTTGACAACTTCTGATGTTAATAACTAAATGGGTTGTCACATTTATTGTAACCATTCAATTTAGGCCGTCCTGTAATCAAACAAAAAATCCCGAGGTTATTCCCGGGATTTTTTGTATTGGTATGGCAGAA
>ONHE01000140.1 GCA_900317545.1 uncultured Prevotella sp.
CAAGCCAAGAAGGCACCGCCTGCTGGCAGTTAGAAGTTTATCAGGCTCTGACGGGCAGAAAGATGCTGAGCCGGAATGTTACCGGCAGAACAGCAGCCTTTGATACCTCAACCTGGGATGCTGGTGTTTACTTGATCAATGCGACCATTGGAGATGATAAGGTGTCAAAGAAGATAAATGTAACGAAATGACAAACGATAGTCTAAAGAGCGGAGCGTGTCGGAGAATGCGCACGGAATCCTTTGCTCGGAGTCATCCCCGAGATTTCTTTCCGCCGCATCATAGTCGTTGATGATCCGTTTGCATGAGGCGATGGACCTCATGCTTGCCGCCACACGCCGGAAGGCGGTGGAGCGGCTTCGGCCGTTTCTATGAATTTGGCTCGGGTAAGGGCGGTGTGCTGCTCTCTTTTGTGCCTAATTGATGGGTGGCAATATGTCGGCGCATCTTGCCGACTTCCTTCGCCACCTTGGGTGAAAGCCAGATCAGGGCGATGACATTCGGTACGACGATAAAGAAGTTGAATGTGTCGGCGAGCTCCCACACCAATTCCACCTTGGTCATTGAGGCAATGACCACAAGGATCATGACCACGATGCGATAAGGCCAGATAAGCCGTTCGCCAAAGATAAAGCGCACGTTCTGCGCCGCGAAGAAGTACCAGCCGATGATGGTCGTGAGCGCAAAGAAGAAGACGGCTATGGCGATGAAATATTTGCCAACGTCTCCGAACTCCGTGCAGAATGCACTTTGGGCCATCTTGATCCCCACCATGTCGGGGCTGGCCTCCAGAATGCCGGACATAAGGACCACTAAGCCGGTGAGCGTGCATATCAGGATGTTGACGCTCAGGCCAATCATGGCAAAGAGGCCTTGTTCATACGGGTTGTTCACTTTGGCGATCGCGTGGGCGTGTGGGGTGGATCCTAAACCGGCCTCGTTGCTGAAGAGTCCGCGGCTGATGCCGTATCTCACTGCACTCATCACGCTGTATCCCGCTATTCCGCCGGCGCCCGCCTTGGGCGTGAAGGCATATCTGAACACGTCTGCGAAGGTGCCCAGCAGGTGGTTATAGTGCATGCCCACGAACACTAAGGAACCGATGATGAACAGTCCGGCCATGAATGGCACGACGCGCTCGGCGAAGCTCGCGATCGAAGTAACGCCTCCGGCGAGCACCGTTCCGACGAGTGCCGTAAGCGCCAGCCCGATGTAGAGTTTGTTGCCGCCACCGGGCAGGAAGGTGCTCACGGCATCCGAGATGGAGTTGGCTTGCACCATCACCCCGATCATACCCAATGCCATGATGAAGAACACCGAGAAGACGATGGCGAGCCACTTGTTGTGCATTCCGTAGCGGATGTAATAGGCTGGTCCGCCCACCATGTGTCCGTCCGCATTGACATGTTTATAGGTCTGTCCCAGCGTTGCTTCGGCAAAGTTGGTGGACATGCCGCAGATGGCACTCACCCATAGCCAGAACAGTGCGCCAGGGCCACCCATGAGCAGCGCCATGGCCACCCCGACGATGTTCCCCGTTCCTACTTGTGAGGCTATGGCGGTCGACAATGCCTGTACGGGCGTCATGCCTTCTTTTGCGGAGGCTTTTCCCCGGCTTGTTTTTTCGCCTAACAGCAGTTTCCAGGCGCTTCGGTAGTGACGTGGGACGAAGCCTAACCGGACCGTGAAGAAGATGCCTGTGCAGATGAGAATGAAAGCTAATGAGGGGCCGATATAGTCCCTGTTGAGTGTGCTTACGAATTCAAGGATGACGTTTTGGTTCATTGTATCGATTATTTTTTGTGGTTAACTAAGGCAGTTGATTTCCTCCGAAATGCTTTGGTGATGTTGGCGTCTGTTAGGAAAGAGGTTGCTTTCGCGGGGCGCTTCTTTCGGTAATGCATAATAAAGTTGTGTGTAAGCCGCTGCTTATGGTGCTTTTACGATAGCTAAAGGTTAAATTCTGTTGGCAAAAGCTGCAAAAAAAATATAAAATATGCAAGTTTTTAAGCTTTTTTTTTATAAACTTTATCTTGCTCGGTCTGCTGTGGAGCCGTCGTGCGTCCCCGTCTGCTTGCGGAGATCGTAGGGCAGGTCAGGGGGGCGGACTGCCCCTGCATTATTCCTATGTGAAACATGTCTCATTATCAATGAGTTACAGGGCATCGCGCGGAGCTATCCTTTGGGCCGCCCAAAGGATAGCTCCGGGCCGCCTATATGATAGCTCTTGGCGCCCCGGAGGATAGCTCTGCGCGGGACGTAGGTGCCGAATGTTTTTCAGAGGTCTTTGCTCTCCTCTTCCAACTCCGCTTTTTTGACTTTTTTGAACAGGTCGGAAGCGAAGACGAGATCGTTCAGCCGCTTGTTGTTGGAGTTGATCACGTCGTCCTTGGTACCCTGCCATTCCTTCCGGCCTTTATAGATGAAGAGGATGTGCTCGCCGATTCCCATGACCGAGTTCATGTCGTGGGTGTTGATGATGGTGGTGATGTTGAATTCCTTGGTGATTTCGGACAGGAGTCTGTCGATGACGAGCGAGGTCTTCGGATCAAGTCCCGAGTTGGGCTCGTCGCAGAACAAGTACTTGGGATTGAGCACGATGGCCCTCGCGATGGCTACCCGTTTCTGCATCCCACCTGATATTTCGCCCGGGTATTTGTCTGCAGCGTCGGTCAGTCTCACCCGGTCCAGACACTCCATGGCCCGTCTGACGCGCTCGTTATAGTTCATTGAGGAGAACATGTCGAGCGGGAACTGCACGTTCTCGCGCACCGTGAGCGAGTCGAAGAGTGCGGCTCCCTGGAAGATCATGCCCATCTCCCGGCGCATCATCACTTTCTCCTTCTTGCTCATCGTGACAAAGTTGCGGCCGTCGTAGAGCACCTCGCCCTCGGTCGGATCGAGCAGTCCGACGAGGTTTTTCATGAGCACGGTCTTTCCTGACCCGCTCTGCCCGATGATGAGATTGGTCTTTCCCGTCTCGAATTGGGCGTTGATGTCATAGAGGACCGTCTTGTCCTCGAATGACTTTGTAAGGTTTTTGACTTCGATCATATAAGCCCCTTAGATTAGGGGGGTGGGGGGCTGCCTGCCTGTTGCTGCCTCCTGTCTGGAAGACTGTTGCCGGCTGGGGCATTCATCTCCCACCCCTGGGGTCCCCTGATATAGGGGACGGGGAGCCTGGGCAGGCTGGTTGCAGGCCGGTTCTGCGCTGACTCCCATTTGGTGAAACAATCTTATTATTCGGATAACGATGATGCCGTGCCTCGCTATTGATGAATTCGCGGATTTGCTGCAGGACATGTTCGATATCGTTTTCAAATTCTTCGTTGCCGAACCTTATTACGCTGATCCCGTTGGCATGGAGAAATGACGTGCGTTCGGCGTCTTTCAGTTGTGCCTCGATGCTGTCATGGACGCTTCCGTCTACTTCGATGCAGCGTCTGATCTCTGGACAGTAGAAGTCCATCACGTGGACTCCGTAGCCGTGTTGCTGCCGGAACTTCAGATTCTCCATTTGCCTGTTTCTGCGCCGTTTCCATAGCATTCGCTCGCAGGGCGTTGCTTCCCGCCGCAACTGCTGACGGAAGGCTTTGGTCTCTATAGGGTTCGCGTTGTGCATATCTGTCCGAAGTGATAACCGTGAGTGATTGAGAGGTGCCGGGTGAACGATCCGTATGGCTCTTGTTGCGTGCAGCCCCCCAATCCCCTAATTTAGAGGGCTTGAAAGGCGTCTCAGCTCAGCAGCTGCGTCAGAAACACGTCGGAGAAGAGGATGAGGACCGAACTGCAGACGACGGCATCCGTCGAAGCCGTACCCACTTCCACCGAACCGCCCTCGACCGTGTAGCCGAAGAACGACGAAACGCTGGCAATGATGAAGGCGAAGAACAGACTCTTGATGATGCTCATCCATACGAACCAGGCGTTGAACGCATGCTGGATGCCTTCCGTGAGATCGTCCGGCGACATCATATGCCCCACATAGGCCGTCGCATAGGCTCCTATGATGCCGATGGCCGAGCTGAAGATGACAAGAAACGGCATGATCGTGACTAACCCCAGGATCTTGGGGAGAATGAGATAGCTTGCTGAGTTGACCCCCATGATGTCCAGTGCGTCGATCTGCTGCGTCACCCGCATGGTGCCGAGCTCCGATGCGATGTTCGATCCGACCTTTCCTGCCAAGATCAGACACATGATAGAACTGGAGAACTCGAGCAGCATGATCTCGCGGGTAGTATATCCCGTCACCCACCGGGGCATCCATGGACTCTGGATATTGACCTTCATCTGGATGCAGATGACCGCTCCGATGAAGAAACTGATCAGTAGCACGATGCCGATCGAGTCGACACCCAACTGCGACATCTCCTTGATATATTTCTTCATGAACATCCGCAGCCGCTCGGGACGGCTGAACGAGCGCCCCATCAAGATCAGATAGCGGCCGAAAGTGGTCAGATATTTCTGGAGGAGGTTGATGATAAACATTCTTTTCGTTTTGCGTTTACTCCCTGCAAAAGTAACCAAAATCCGCTAAAAAACTGCAATATTCCGAATAGTTTTTGGATTTATAACTGATATTAGGCACAATTTTAGTATTTTTGCAGGCAAATACTCAAGCGCATGGATGAATTGAACAGTGTTGCCGGGGATGCTCCCTTGCAGGCAGATGTCAAGGCGCTGTCAGGGGCGCAGCCGTCGGCCGAAACGCCCGCAGCAGCGGCTCAGCCCCGGAAGATGGTGCTGCGCACGGAAGGATTGGTGAAGCGTTACGGCAAGCGAACAGTGGCCAACGGCGTCACCATCAATGTCAAGCAGGGAGAGATCGTAGGTCTGCTCGGGCCGAATGGCGCCGGAAAGACCACTTCGTTCTACATGACCACCGGCCTCATCGTGCCCAACGAAGGGCATGTCTATCTCAATGACGAGGACATCACGGGCTATCCGGTCTACAAGCGGGCACGGGCGGGCATCGGATACCTGCCCCAAGAGGCGAGCGTATTCCGAAAAATGAGCGTCGAGGACAATATTATGTCCGTGCTCGAGATGACTAATCTGCCCCATGAAAAGCAGATCGAACAGCTCGAAAACCTGATCCGGGAGTTCCGGCTGACCAAAGTCCGCAAGAATAAAGGTGATCAATTGTCAGGCGGAGAGCGTCGGCGGACCGAGATCGCGCGCTGTCTTGCCATCAGTCCGAAGTTCATCATGCTCGACGAACCGTTCGCCGGCGTCGACCCTATCGCCGTTGAGGACATCCAGCATATCGTCTGGCGCCTCAAGTATCGCAACATCGGCATCCTGATCACCGACCATAACGTGCAGGAAACCCTCTCGATTACCGACCGTGCCTATCTGCTCTTCGAAGGCCGGATCCTCTTTCACGGAACGTCGGAAGAGCTCTCCGCCAACCCCGTTGTCCGCAAGAACTATCTCAGCGAGAATTTTGTCTACCGCCGGTTCAAACCGAACGAGGAAGACGAAGAGGCCGGAGCCGAAGCCGAGAAGGAACTCCAGGATGGTTAAAAAAATAAATTTTTTACATATATATTAGGTATTTCCGCCAATTATGAGTAATTTTGCGATTCGAAACTTCTAAAGAAACGACGGCCCGTTCGTTTGGTATCGTTTTTGTAAAAGTCGTAGCAATCAATCAAACAATTATATAACAAATACATCAGAGATGAAAATTTCATTTGAAAACCCTGACAAGATCAACGGCCTGTTGACATTGACAGTAGAAGAAGCCGACTTCAAGGAAGATGTCGAGAAGACATTGAAGGATTACCGAAAGAAGGCTAACCTTCCGGGATTCCGCCCGGGCATGGTGCCCATGGGAATGATCAAGCGTCAGTATGGACCAGCTGTAAAGGTGGATGTCATCAACAAACTGGTTGGCGAACAGATCTATAAATACATGCAGGACAATAAAATCCAGATGCTTGGCGAACCGCTTCCCTCCGAGAAGCAGGAGACATTGGATCTCGACAAGGACGCGCCTTACACCTTCCTGTTTGACATCGCGGTCGCTCCGGAGTTCAAAGTGGAACTGACTGACAAGGACAAGATTGACTATTACAATATCGAGGTAGACGATCAGCTCATCGACCGACAGGTTGACATGTTCGCTTCCCGTTCCGGAAATTATGAAAAGGTAGAGGAATTCCAGGGCAATGACATGCTCAAGGGTGATCTGCGCGAGCTCGATGAGAATGGCAGCACGAAGGAAGGCGGCATCACTGTCGCCGACGCAGTCATGATGCCTGACTACATCAAGGTTGATGAGCAGAAGCAGCTCTTCGTCGGAGCCAAGCTCGGAGACATCATCACCTTCAACCCTCGGAAGGCATATCCCGACAACGATGCAGAGGTTTCGTCACTGCTGAAGATCGATCGGGCCCAGGTAGGTGAGCACACCGGTGATTTCAGCTATCAGATCACAGAGATCAGCCGCTATAAGAAGCACGCCGTAGATCAAGAACTTTTCGACCAGACATTCGGTCAGGGCACCGTCAAGGACGAGAAGGAATTCCGTCAGAAGATCGCTGAAGGCCTCAAGGCACAGCTGGCGGACGATGCCGACTTCAGATTCATTCAGGATGTTCGAGCCTATGCCGAGAAGAAGGTAGGCCAGCTGACCTTCCCTGATACACTGCTCAAGCGTGTCATGCTTGCCAACAACCGTGACAAGGGAGAAGACTTCGTCAACAAGAACTACGATCAAAGCATCAAGGAACTCACATGGCATCTCATCAAGGAACAGCTCGTTGCGGCCAATAATGTCAAAATTGACGACGCTGACATCAAGGCAACTGCCAAAGAGGCAGCACGCGCCCAGTTCGCACAGTATGGCATGAATAATGTACCGGAAGAGTACATTGACAATTATGCAGATGAGATACTGAAGAAGAAAGAAAGCGTGGACGGCCTCGTAGATCGCTCTGTAGACCGGAAATTAACAGACGCTCTGAAGAAGAAAGTCAAGCTCAACGAAAAGAAAATCTCGCTTGACGATTTCAATAAACTGATGAGCGGCGAATAATTAAAAAGCGCTTTTGCAAAAAAAATACTTCTTTTATAGAGAGGTTATCGACTTTTTTAGTATCTTTGTTCTTGGAACATGTACTGAGAGAGTGGATAACCTCTCGTTTCGTTATGATAATTAAAGGAAAATATGAACAACGATTTTCGGAAATATGCCACTAAACATTTAGGCATGAACGGTATGGTGCTGGACGACTACATGAAGGCTCAGCAGCAGTATTTGAACCCCTATATATTGGAAGAACGGCAACTCAATGTCACCCAGATGGATGTTTTCTCCCGTCTGATGATGGATCGCATCATCTTCTTGGGTACAGAGATTGACGACTATACGGCCAACACGCTTCAGGCGCAGTTGCTCTATCTCGACTCGGCAGACCCAGGCAAGGACATCTCAATCTATATCAACAGTCCCGGTGGCAGCGTCACCGCGGGGCTCGGAATCTATGACACGATGCAGTTTATCTCCAGCGATGTCGTCACAATCTGTACGGGAATGGCCGCCTCGATGGCCGCCGTGCTGCTCGTTTCGGGTAAGGAAGGCAAACGGTCTGCCTTGACCCACAGCCGCGTCATGATCCACCAACCGCTCGGCGGCGTGCAGGGGCAGGCTTCGGACATTGAGATCGAGGCAAAGGAAATACAGAAGTTCAAGAAGGAACTCTATACGATCATCTCCGAACATTCTCACACTCCGTTTGAGAAAGTATGGAAGGACTCTGACCGCAACTATTGGATGAATGCTGAAGAAGCTAAGGAATACGGCATGATTGATGCTGTCTTAACAAGGAAAAAGTAATGCAGAAGAAAGTATGCAGTTTTTGTGGGCGAAGTGAAAAGGAGGTCAACCTGCTGATCACGGGCATGAACGGGTACATCTGCGACAGCTGTGTGAAGCAGGCTTACCAGATCCTTCAGACGACCGGAATGCTGGAGGATAAGTCTGCCGGTTCCGATAAACCGTTCAAACTCAAGAAGGTTCCCAAGCCCAAGGAGATCAAGAAGTATCTCGACCAGTATGTCATTGGTCAGGATGAGACAAAACGTTATCTCGCCGTGTCGGTCTATAACCATTACAAGAGGCTCCAGCAACCCAAGGATGACAATGGGGTTGAGATCGAGAAGAGCAACATCATCATGGTCGGGAGCACGGGTACAGGCAAGACGCTGCTGGCCCGCACGATCGCCAAAATGCTCGACGTGCCCTTCACCATCGTTGATGCGACGGTCTTCACTGAGGCCGGTTACGTGGGCGAAGACGTGGAGAGCATCCTGAGCCGCTTGTTGCAGGTGGCCAATTATGATGTGGCGGCCGCAGAGAGAGGAATCGTCTTCATCGACGAGATCGACAAGATTGCGCGCAAGGGAGACAATCCGTCGATCACGCGTGATGTGAACGGCGAAGGCGTACAGCAGAGCTTGCTCAAGCTCTTGGAAGGTACGATGGTCAATGTGCCGCCACAGGGAGGCCGCAAGCATCCCGACCAGGAATACATCCATGTTGACACGAAGAACATCCTCTTCATATGCGGTGGTGCTTTCGACGGCATTGAGCGCAAGATCGCCCAGCGTCTCAATACGCATGTCGTGGGCTATAACAGCGTCCAGAACGTGCGCAAGATCGACAAGGAGGATCTCATGCAGTACATCCTGCCGCAGGATCTGAAGTCGTTCGGCCTCATTCCCGAGATCATCGGGCGTCTGCCGGTGCTGACTTATCTGACACCCTTGGACAAGAAAGCGCTGCGCCAGATCCTCGACGAGCCCAAGAACTCCATCGTGAAGCAATATGTCAAACTCTTTGAGATGGACGGCATCAAGCTCACCTTCACTGAAGAGGTGCTTGATTTCATCGTCAGCAAGGCAATGGAATACAAGCTCGGGGCGCGCGGACTGCGCTCAATCGTTGAGGCGGTGATGATGGATTCCATGTTTGAAATACCATCCAAACGGGTCAAGACCTTTGAGGTGACGCTCGATTATGCCAAGGAACAGTTGGACAAAGCCCATCTACAAAAGTTAGAGTCTGCATGACCGCACCGGCCATTCCGTAGCTCTGGCGTGGAATGGCCGGTCTCTACTCTGGAAAACAAGCACTTAAACAAATGGAGAACACAAGCTGCTGATATGACTACAGACGTTAATCTTACCAAACACCTGAAACATTATTTCGGCTTTGAAAAGTTCAAAGGCGATCAGGAAGCTATTATTTCCAATCTGCTCGCAGGCAACGACACGTTCGTATTGATGCCTACAGGAGGGGGGAAAAGTCTATGTTATCAGTTGCCATCCCTGATCATGGAAGGCACGGCCATCGTGATTTCGCCGCTCATCGCATTGATGAAAAACCAGGTGGACGTCATCAATGGCTTGAGTGAAGAGGAGGGCGTGGCTCATTATCTCAATTCTTCGTTGAATAAGCAGGCCATCCTGCAAGTGATGGGAGATGTGCGCAGCGGCAGGACCAAACTGCTTTACGTGGCGCCGGAGTCGCTCAACAAGGAGGAAAACGTGGAGTTCCTCAAGACTGTCAAGATCTCGTTCTATGCCATCGATGAGGCGCATTGCATCTCTGAATGGGGCCACGACTTCCGCCCCGAGTACCGAAACATACGCCCGACCATCGCAAAGATCGGCAACGCACCAGTCATCGCCCTGACCGCAACGGCCACGGACAAGGTGCGCACTGACATCAAGAAGAGCCTCGGAATCATGGATGCCAAGGAATTCAAGAGCTCTTTCAACCGCCCGAACCTCTACTATGCCGTCAAGCCGAAAACGCAGACGATCGACCGCGACATCGTCCGCTTCATCAAGGACAACCCGGGCAAGAGCGGCATCATCTACTGCCTCTCGCGCAAGAAGGTGGAAGAGCTGGCCGAAGTGCTGAAGGCCAACGAGATCAAGGCAGAGCCCTATCATGCAGGACTCGACAGTGCGACACGCTCGCAGACGCAGGACGACTTCCTCATGGAGCGCATCGACGTCATCGTGGCGACCATTGCCTTCGGCATGGGGATTGACAAACCGGATGTCCGATTTGTCATCCACTATGACATCCCCAAGAGTCTCGAAGGCTATTATCAGGAGACAGGACGTGCCGGACGTGACGGCGGGGAGGGGCAGTGCATCGCTTTCTACTCGCCGAAAGACCTCCAGAAACTCGATAAGTTCATGGAAGGCAAGCCCATCGCCGAACAGGACATCGGCCGCCAGCTGCTGCAGGAGACGAAAGCCTATGCCGAATCGTCGGTCTGCAGGCGCAAAATGCTGCTCCACTACTTCGGAGAGGAATATCCGAAAGACAACTGCGGCATGTGCGACAACTGCCGCCACCCTAAGCAGCAGTGTGAGGCAACCGAGGCTCTGCTCATCGTTCTCAAGGCCATAGCGGCCATCAAGGAAAACTTCCGACAGGAATACGTCATTGATTTTGTCAGGGGAAGGGCCACGGATGACATCGTGTCCCACAAGCATGACCAGCTCGAGGAGTTCGGAAGCGGCGAAGACGAGGATGACAAAATATGGAATCCTGTCATCCGCCAGGCTCTCATCGCGGGCTATATCAAGAAGGACGTGGAGAATTACGGCCTCCTCAAACTCACCGCAGCAGGCAAGCGCTTCATCAAGAAGCCGGTCAAGTTCATGATTGTGACCGACGCCGAGTTCACCGATGACGATGAGGAGGAGTCGACAGGCGGTTCGATCGGCGCACTGGATCCTGAATTATTCTCCATGCTGAAGGACCTCCGCCGCCAGATGGCAAGTCGGCTGAAGGTGCCGGGATATGTCATCTTCCAGGACCCGTCATTGGAACAGATGGCCACGATGTATCCTGTCACGCTCAAGGAACTGCAGCAGATACAGGGCGTGGGGGCCGGTAAGGCCAAGCGCTACGGACAGGAGTTCGTCGATCTGATCAAGCGTCACTGCCACGAGAACGAGATCGAGCGCCCCGAGGAGATACGGGTGCGGACCGTGGCCAAGAAGTCCATGCTCAAGGTGAAGATCATCCAGAGCATCGACAGGCAGGTTGCGCTCGACGACATCGCCAGCGCTCAGGGACTCGAATTTGACGAGTTGCTCAGCGAGATCGAGGCGATCGTCTACAGTGGAACGAAGTTAAACATCGATTATTTCCTCGAAGACGTG
>ONHE01000141.1 GCA_900317545.1 uncultured Prevotella sp.
GACGAGGCACAGAACTTTCCAGAGATCTTTTCTTATCTGCAGGTGGAGGTGGACAACGACCGTATGGAGGGAGGCAACCGACGTTTCCTCGTCACGGGCAGCAACAACTTCTCGCTCATGCAACGAATCTCGCAGTCAATGGCAGGTCGAACAGCAGTCGTATCACTATTGCCTCTTTCCACACAGGAAATCCTTGCCCATCGGAGTGTAGTCAGCACTTCGGAACTGTTGTTGCGAGGTGGTTATCCCGCCGTGTGGATGAATGACCTTCGTGGCAGGCAGATCTTGCTCTCCAACTACTATACAACCTATATAGAACGCGATGTTCGCTCGCTCATCAATGTAAAAGACCTTCAGGCCTTCCAAACATTTTTGCGACTCGCTGCAGGACGCATCGGACAGGAGTTCAACGCGTCGGCACTCTCCGTTGAGATTGGCGTGAGTGTGCCCACTGTGAAGAATTGGCTGAGCGTGTTGGCAGCTTCATATGTCGTATTTCTGCTGCATCCCTACCATGCCAATATCGGCAAGCGGCTCACGAAGACCCCGAAGTTGTATTTCTACGACACTGGCCTTGCCGCTTTTCTTCTTGGCATTAACAGCATCGAGCAGTTGGACGTGCATCCATTACGCGGAAGTCTCATGGAGAACATGGTAGTAAACGACATCCTGAAACACGGTTGCAATCAGGGACGCGAAGAGAATCTTTTCTTTTATCGCGACAAGTCACAGCATGAAGTCGATGTGCTAAGAGCTTTAGAGGACGGCAGTCTCGAAGCCTACGAGATCAAGGCGAGTATGACCTATAATGCAGATTATTTCAAACATCTGCGCTATCTGAAATCTCTCTTGGGCGACCGACTGAAGCGTACGACAGTGATCTATGACGGTACACAGGAGAATTGTCAGGACATTGATGGCTATTGCAATTTCCGTCATCTAAAGCTCATGCCATAAGCCCTGGCCTTCAGGGATGGGCTTCATAGAGGGACTCTACTGCTTCACCACCTTGCGTCCGTTGACGATATAGATGCCGGCGGGCAGCTGTTCAAGCGATCCTTGCATCTTCACGCCCTGCAGGTTATAGATGCCCTGCTTCATTAGAGGCACATCAACGGAAGGAGCTGTGATGCCGGTACCTGTCTTTTTCGTGAAGTAGCCCGTGGTGGGATTAGCCATCGAAACATCTACCTTGCTTACGTCGTAGGCCACGGCGCCCTTGAGGTTTGAGCAGCCGCTGAACATATCCTTGCTTTCATTCACTACACTACTCTTCCAGTCGTCATTGCAGTAGATAGTGGTCAGGGCTGAGCAGCCATCGAACATAGCATACATGCTGGTCACAATCTCCGTATTGAAACTTGACAAGTCCAGCGAGATCAGGGCAGAACAGCCCATGAACATACAGTTCATGCCGGTCGTCAGATCTGTGTTCAGGTTAGACGAACCCTCTACGGTCTCGAGTTTGGTGCAATAGTAGGACCATCCTTTCGTCGTAGCAGGCTTATAGTCCTTGAATGAGCCGTCAAAGACCACCTTCGTGATGCGTTCATTTGGGTCATAAATGCTTCCTGCCCATGCTGGCACTTGGTCAGCGTTTTCTCGCTTGTCATGGATGCCATAGACGGTGCCGGTGGTGTGTGTAGCCTTGTTGGCATCGCAGTAGAAGGTCAGTGTGGTGCCGTCCTCCACGGCGTAGGCCACGCGCTGAGGCAGGCCGGCACCGGGCACGATGCTCACTTCGCCATAGTAGGTGCCGTTGTCATCGCCCAAGAGCTGATAGCCCCAGCCCTCACCGTCCTCACCGAATTTCACGCCCGGGGGTCTCGATGTGGCAGTTTTTCAGCTCGTAGGATTTCAGATTCTCGATACCTGACCTTTTCCAACCCCAGCCGCCTGTTGCGCCTTTCACTTTCAGTGTGGCGTTGTTTACCACTAGGCTCAGTGTCGCCGTGTTTTCACCATTCATGTAGCCCATGATACTCTGCAGCTTACCTTGAATATCGAGCGTGCAGTCCTTGATGGTAAGGGTGGAAGGGGTGGTACCGGAATAATCTATTGCTTTATTTGAAGTGCTACGTGTCGTGAGCGAATCTGAGCCTTGAATAGTCAGGTTGCAATCCTGCCAGTAGAATATTTCTTGATTTGCCCCATTAACGTTGTTCTTGCCCTCGAGAACCACTTTCAGTTCCTTGATACCTGAAGAACTGGGTAAAAAGACAAGGCCCTTTTCTGCATTGTCTAATGCAACATTGTTGAGCGTGAGCGTGGTGTTCTCCTGGTCCCATTTTATAGATCCGCTCGACAGGTTGACCACTGTGCTCTTGGAGTATTCCGTTCCAAGAATGCGAATCTGCTACGCCTTAGCCGTCTGTGGCAGTGCAAGCAAGGCGATGAACAGGGCGGCTATCGCCGCAGTCATGTTCTTGAGTATATTTCTTTTCATCTTTTTGTTTGCCTCCCCTTGCCCCCTTTGTCTTTTTTGAGGAACGCCTTGCTGGAGGCTGGGGCGTTAGGGTTATTAACTTTTATCGAGCGGAGCTCTCAACAACTCGTGAGGTTTTGAATCTTTATCTTTGAGCCTTGCCGCCTATTTGTAGTTCACCTTCTCCTTCCTAGGCTGCTTCATGCGTGCCATGATGCTGAACGCTCCTGTGCCCTTGCCGCCGGAGACACCCTCTTTGAGCACCCAGTGATAGACGAAGTGGTTGTCACCCTCCTTGACGATGAAATCGACATCCATGCTGCGGTGCATCACCTGGTATGGCCATTTCGGATTCTTGAACTGCGTCCACTGCGATGAGAGGAAGACGGACTTCACGAAGCCTGCGCCCCACTGCTTGCGCGCCTCGGCATCGGCGGTCTTCCTCAGCGCGGGTGATACACTCACGCCCTCCGACATGGCTACGGCAGGTGCCGATGTGTCGTGGTTGGACTGAAGCAGCGCACGGTACTTGCTCTCGATAGGCTCATACTGGCGCATGAGGTCGGTGTGGTCGCTCTTGTGTTAGATAAGTATCACCTGCATCATCTCTTCATCGAAATCGGATTCTCACATGCAGGGACGGCTATGGCTGTGATTTCGCTTAACGTCTTCAACCTGTTTCTTTGGCTGCTGACCTACAGATTGGGGGGAGATGCAACCGTTCAGTTTCTCGTTGTAAGTTTTGTGGGTATCTTCAACACGTCTGGAATCTATTGGATTGTGCGTCGGCTCAATCATGACCATCTGTTCTATCGGACATTGAAACGTGTAGCCGAGAAGAGTCATGTCGAGGCCGGGAAAGTATCCTGAGCGTAAGGGCAATGATCGATTCTATCTGAAACAGGCAATGTGACAATGGGCGATCCACTGGGTTAATGTTTGCGGCCGTTCCAAGTTTCGTGAGTGGCCTATTTTTTGTTCGTCTAACACAAACGTATTCTAACGGATGCAGGCCGTCAAGTTCACCCGAATTAGGAAAGATTATTGCCGAAGGCGATGGTGTCCATCGGACGGCGGAATCAGCAGGAAGTATGAGGCAAATACTAGGGTTGGAGTATGGGAATCGCTCATAAACTATCATCCCCACTTCTCTGTGATCATCGGGGGCTATAGCCCCCTTAGTTTTCTCTCATACGAAGCATCAGTCATTTCCTCATATTCTACCTCGGCCATTTATTTGGAAAGAGCAGATCAATACCATATTTTGTCCATGTCATCATTCTCTTCAAAAAATGACTTTTTAGCCTCAGTTCCGCCCAAGTCAACGGACGAGTCTGATGAAGATGGATTTATCGGATCGCCCTCTGGAACTGACGTAGAAATAAGTAATTGTTCTACTTTATAGGTCTCTCGGTTGGTTTGGGGCTTAATATATTGTTTATTCATTACTACCTAATATTTTCATTCCGTTATGAATGTAAATGCCTTTACCTGGTCGGTTTACCCTTTGTCCGTTCAAATTATAATAATAATTGTCCGTTGTCTTGGTCATTTCTATAGAACGAATACCTGTTGTCTGCTCGTCGTAGCCTAATTCTATGACCAATTTGGCTCTTGCATTCGTTGTTGATGGCAGTTTCAAGTAAGCGTGATGGACCGGGAAGTTCTTACCGAGACAGTTCACCCTATGAAACTTGCCTCCGTCCATCACATAGATCGGATCGTCGGCGGAAGCCTCGACGTCAGTGCTTTGGATGGTAATCCCATGCATCAGGTTGTTGCTGATTATATAGGTTCCATCATCATGCTCACCGATGGTATAATAAAATCCATCTGGCGTGATGGGCTGGTCGAGCACCTTCAAGAGCACGCCGGTGTTGGCAGGAATGTATCCGTAGGTGTTTTTTCCGTCAGCTGTATAGCCGCCATTTTCGTCGATGCTGGTCATGCGTACGAAGTTGACGGCATTGCCTTGTTCGTCCGTTCGTGTCTTGTATTCTCCTGCCACGAAGGCAGCAACGTTTGCCTTGCCGTTCTCTGTGTAGAAATCGCTGAGATCGGTGTCGAACTCACGGCAGAAAGTACCATAGGTGGAACTAATCTTGATGCCCGGAAGCTTGTAGCTTAACTGGTCCTTGAACCGGCTCATAGCCTCTTGGTAGTCGGCGAGCTTGCTCTTTTTCACGTAAATCTTTTGTTCTGGGGCAAACTCCCGATAGTGGTCGATGAGCTCATACTCGTCGCTCATGAGCACCTCCGGGGCCTCGTTGCCGCAGAACACGATGTCTTGGATGGATGTGGAAACGGGCGTTACAACACCGTCCACGGTCTGGGTCTTGGAATAGAAGGCGAGGGTGCCGATGGAGTAAATGTTGTTCTTGAATACCACTTCCTTGATTTGGTCGGCATTCTCAAAGGCGTAGTTGTCTATCATGCTCACGGTACGCGTGTATCCTTTCTCGTCGTCGTCGCTGCTGTTGACCACTTCTGTGGGTGCCACATAGACAGGCAGGGTGCTTTTGGTGCCAAGCAGCATGACACCCTTCTGCGAGATGGGCAGAAATTCGTCGGTGTTTGCCGCGTCGCTTTCTCCGGGATGCTCTAAGGTGAACGAGGTCTTGATGGCCTTGAACTTCTGGTAGAAGGCATTAGCCTTGTATTGGTCTACCAAGTCCTTGCGCACATAGAGCGTGATGTTCTGATACATGTTCGTCACCATATCTGACTGACCATTAGTGCCGTCGTCAAAGCTCATGCCGTTGGTGGTCTGGTCGATATTGTCGGGCGAGAGCATCTGGTCGCAGAGCAAGGCGATGGAGTTGAGATTGGCATCGAGTCCGAAGGCTCGTGCGCTGATCTTTGTCACCTTCTGGGGAATGACCACATTTGTGAGATTGGGGCAATCGTAGAAGGCCTTCTCGCCGATGGTCGTGATGGAAGGCGGTAACACGGTCGCTTCCTGGTTGGCCTTTCCGGAAGGGAAGAGCACAAGGGTGGTCTTCTTCTTGTCGCAGAGCATGCCGTGGGTGGCAGAGAAGTTTTGGTTGTCAGGGTCCACGGTGTATTCCATGATGTTGGAACTCCACTTGAAGGCAGATGGGTCTATGCTGGTGATGCTTTTCGAGATATGTATCTTCTTCAGTCCCTTGCAATCTCGGAAAGCCTCATGGCCGATAGAGGTGATGTTGTCGGGCAGAGACAGTTCCTCGAAGCCGCACTGGGCGAAGCAGCCATCGCCCAGGGTCTGGAGCTTGGAGCCTGTGCCAAAGGTCAGGGTCTTGAGGTTGGTGCAGTTGAAAAATGCGCTCTCTCCGATGGTGGTCACCGTAGCGGGTACGTCGAAGCGCTCTAATTTGGTCTTGTTGGCGAAGACACTCTTGCCTATCTCCTGTAGTTTGCAGGAGCCTTCAAAGTTGAATAGCCTGAGGTTTACAGCCCCGATGCCGCCCTCATCGATTCGTTTGAGCAGTGAGCCGTCGGGAATGTCAATCTCTTCCAGGGCGTTGCAGGCGTTGATGCCGCGTTCGTAGATTTCCTCCAGGTTCCTGGGCAGCCTCAAGATTTTCAGTGCGGGCAGTGCGCTGACAGCCTGCCAGCCCAGCGCCTTAAGCTCTCCGTCGTCGGGGAAGTCGAGCTCCTCCAGACTGTTCATGCTGGCGATGCCGGAGTCATTAATGCGGGTGACGGTGGAAGCCACATGGAGTACCTTCAGCGGACAACCGCTGAAGACGTTGGAAGGGATGGTGGTGGTCCCTTCAGGGATGGTATATTCAGTGTTTGGACGTGCGGGCGGATAGAGCACGATTATCTTTTTGTCCTTGGAAAAGACAATGCCGTCGATGGAAGAATAAGTTTGATTGTCGGGATCGACGTTGTAATAGTTGATCTTTTCGCAATTGTTAGTCAGTCCCTCGATTTTAGCCACGCTGGCGGGAATGCCAAGGGTGGTGAGGTTGTGCAGTTCGTTCACGCCGTAGGCTTCTGCCGTCACGATCTTGTTGAGGTCCACGCTCGTGAGGTTAGGGTTGTAGGAGAGGCTGTAAGCACCCACATGGGTGACGTCGTCTGGCACGGTGAAACTGCTCCCTGTGTGGTAAGGAGGATAGTAGACCAGCGTGTTGCCGTTTTCGGCATCTATCTTTACGAGTGCACCGCTCTCCACCTTGAAGTGGCTGTTGCCATCTGCGACGACTATCTCAGCCACCTGATTCTGCTTGTAGAAGCCTGTGAATGAAGGATAGCCGTTGTTGAGGTCTGTGAGCGTCGAGGGCAGGACTATTTTCTTGTAATTGCCGGTGAAAGCGTGGCCCATAATCTTCGTCACGCCCTCGCGCACGGTGTAGGTGCCGTCGTTAGCGTTGGCTGCCACGCTGGGCACAGCGTAGAGTTGTGTAAACTCTTTGTTGTAGAGCGCCCCATCTTCATCGTTGGCATAGTTGGGGTTGTCGCTGTCGACATGAAAAATGGGGAAATTAAATGCTTCTATGCCCAGGCCTGAATCTATCGTTGTGACGCTCTTAGGAATGTAGAAGTCAGTGAGGTGCGTATAGTTGGAGAATGCAAGGCCTTTGATGGTCGTCACAGTCTCAGGCAACCTGATAATCTTGGCATGCCAGTCGTCAGACCAGCCTAAACCGCCATAGGTCGTCACGGTGAAAGTCTCGTCGTTGTTCTTCACTTGCGAGGGGATATCAACCTCTGTCTGAGTGTTGCTGGCTGCGACGCCTAAGGCCGTGGCATAGAATTTGGTGGCATCGGTCACCTTATACTTTACACCATTCACAGTGAATTCCTCGTTCACTGATGCAGCAAAAAGCTCATAAGGGTTCCAGATTAAGAAAAGCAAAAAAATCCAGCCACACAACAAACAGAAGAGATTAGGGGAGGGGAAAGTCCGTTTAAGCCGCTTTGTGCGACATGAAGACGCAATTAAAACCAGCATAATCGTTATTTATATTAATTATAAAAATATTCAAACATCTTAGAATCAAGTGCAAAAGTACTATTTTTTGCATTAGACGTTCATCACATACATGTTTTTTCTGTATTCAATAATCGTTTTTTAACATAAATTTTCCTATGGGCGGCAATCGGTAACTATTCGATAATCGTTAGGTACAGAATATGCCAATTTATCAAGCCTCAAATAAGGCTTGAATTGCATGATAAGGAGTTTTGTTGTGCTTCTTGGCTGTTTCAACGACCGAATGAAGTTCGAGGA
>ONHE01000191.1 GCA_900317545.1 uncultured Prevotella sp.
CTTGCCAACCGGCTGTTGGTGATCAGCGGGATGTTCAAGTCAATGGCCGTGCGGCGGATCTTGTATCCGTTGGTCAGCTCGTGTGGTGTGAGATCCTTCGGGATATTGACCACCATGTCGATCTTCTGCTCATGCATCAAGGTGAGCGCCTGCGGTTCCTGCCCCTCGTCCGATGGCCAGTAGACACGCGTGTTCTCTATTCCGTTATCGCTGAGATAGCGGCTTGTGCCGCCCGTGGCATAGAGCTCGTAGCCGTGATCACGCAGCAGACGGGCCGAATCGAGCATCTCCGCCTTCTGCTTGGCACCGCCCGTAGAGAGCAGAACGGTCTTCTTCGGGATCCGCTGGCCGACACTGAGCACAGCTTTCAGCAGGGCCTGGTCGGTGTCATCACCCAGACAGCCCACCTCGCCCGTAGAACTCATGTCGACGCCCAATACGGGATCGGCCTTTTGAAGGCGGTTGAAAGAGAACTGGCTGGCCTTGATACCGACGTAATCGAGATCAAACAGATTCTTGTTGGGCTTCTCCACGGGGACGCCCAACATGACCTTCGTGGCCAGATCGATGAGGTTCATCTTCAGCACCTTGCTGACAAAGGGGAACGAGCGGCTCGCTCTCAGGTTGCATTCGATGACGAGTATGTCGTTCTCACGCGCCATGAACTGGATGTTGAACGGTCCGTTGATATGCAGGGCCGATGCGATCTGGCGGCTCACGCGCTTGATCCGGCGCACGGTCTCCACGTATAACTTCTGCGGTGGAAACTGTATGGTAGCGTCGCCGGAATGCACGCCGGCAAACTCAATATGCTCGGAGATGGCATAAGCGAGTATTTCGCCGTTGCGGGCCACGGCATCCATCTCGATCTCCTTGGCGTTCTCGATGAACTTGCTCACGACGACGGGATGGTCTTCCGACACGTTTGCGGCCAGCTGAAGGAACCGCTTCAGCTCGTCCGCATTAGAGCAGACGTTCATAGCTGCACCAGACAGCACGTAGGAAGGACGCACGAGGACCGGGAATCCCACCCGGTCGACAAAGTGCTCGATGTCGTCAAGGCTGGTCAGCGCGCGCCATTCGGGCTGGTTGATGCCCCGCTCGGTGAGCATGGAGGAAAACTTTGCGCGGTCTTCGGCATTGTCGATGTCCTTGGCCGATGTGCCTAAGATCGGCACATTCTCGGCATCTAACCACATGGCAAGATTATTCGGGATCTGCCCGCCCGTAGAGACGATCACGCCGTGCGGGTTCTCCAAGTCGATGATATCCATCACGCGCTCGAAGGTCAGCTCGTCAAAGTAGAGCCTGTCGCACATGTCATAGTCGGTCGAAACGGTCTCGGGGTTGTAGTTGATCATGATCGAGCGGTAGCCTTCCTTGCGAATCGTGTTGAGTGCCTGCACGCCGCACCAGTCGAACTCGACCGAACTGCCGATGCGATAGGCACCTGATCCGAGCACGATGATCGACCGTTTGTCATTTACGAACGTCACGTCACTCTCCACCCCGGAATAGGTCACATAGAGGTAATTGGTCTGTGCGGGGTATTCGGCAGCCAGCGTATCGATCTGCTTGACAACGGGCAGGATGCCGTAGTTCTTGCGTAGGCGCCTGACGGCCAGCGCCGCCTTGTGCATGTTACCCATCTCTCCTTCGAGACCGACGGCACGTGCGATCTGGAAATCCGTGAATCCATAGACCTTCGCAGTGCGCAGGAGCTGGCGGTCGAGCACGTTGATGTTTCGGCTGGCCTTCAGCGCTTCGTCGATGTCAATGATATGCTTCAGTTTCTGCAGGAACCATTTGTCAATCTTGGTCAGATCATGTATCTGGTCGATCGTGTAATCCTTGTGCATCGCCTTGGATATGACGAAGATGCGTTTGTCCGTCGGTGCCTGGAGCGCAGCATCAATATCGGGGATCTCTAATTCCTTGTTCTCCACGAATCCGTGCATCCCCTGCCCGATCATACGGAGTCCCTTCTGGATCGCCTCCTCAAAGTTGCGGCCGATAGCCATCACCTCTCCGACCGACTTCATGCTTGACCCGAGCACCTTGTCCACGCCCCTGAACTTCGATAAGTCCCAGCGCGGGATCTTGCAGACTACATAGTCCAAGGCCGGTTCAAAGAATGCGCTGGTCGTTTTCGTTACCGAATTCTTCAGCTCAAACAGTCCGTAACCCATACCTAACTTCGCTGCAACGAAAGCCAAAGGATAGCCCGTGGCCTTCGAAGCCAATGCCGAGGAGCGGCTCAGACGGGCGTTCACCTCTATCACACGGTAGTCCTCGCTCTTCGGGTCGAATGCATACTGAACATTGCATTCACCGACGATACCGATGTGGCGGATGATCTTGATCGAGAGCGCACGCAGTTTGTGATACTCACTGTTGGTCAGCGTCTGCGACGGAGCAATGACGATCGACTCGCCGGTGTGGATTCCCAAAGGGTCGAAATTCTCCATGTTGCAGACCGTGATGCAGTTGTCATACCGGTCACGGACCACCTCATACTCGATCTCCTTCCATCCCTTCAGGCTCTTTTCCACCAATACCTGGGGCGAGAACGAAAAGGCTTTCTCGGCCAACCGGTTCAACTCCTCCTCGTTGTCGGCAAACCCACTGCCCAGTCCACCTAACGCATAGGCGGCCCGGATGATCACCGGATAACCCAAAGAGGCGGCTGCAGCCCGAGCCTGCTCCATGTTCTCACAGGCCTCACTCTTGATTGTCTTGATGTCAATCTCCTTCAGTTTCTCCACGAAAAGCTCCCTGTCCTCCGTATCCATGATAGCTTGGACGGGGGTGCCTAATACCTTCACGTTGTACTTTTCGAGAATTCCCTGCTTGAAGAGTTCTACGCCGCAGTTGAGAGCCGTCTGTCCTCCAAACGACAGCAGAATCCCGTCGGGCTGCTCCTTCTGGATCACACGCTCCACAAAATAAGGCTCCACCGGCAGGAAATAGATCTGGTCGGCCACGCCATCGGATGTTTGGACGGTCGCGATGTTGGGATTGATCAAGACCGTCCTGACCCCCTCTTCACGCAAGGCTTTCAATGCTTGTGAACCGGAATAGTCAAATTCGCCGGCTTCACCAATCTTCAATGCTCCCGAACCGAGCAATAACACTTTCTTTATGTTAGGATCTTTCATGACTATCTTTACTTCAGGGTTTCGACAAACTTATCAAAAATGAACTCCGTATCTATCGGACCGCTGCAGGCCTCGGGATGAAACTGGGAGGTGAACCACGGGTTCGTCCGGTGCCGGATACCCTCATTGGAGCCGTCGTTCATGTTGACGAACAGCTCTTCCCAATCCTGTCTGAGCGTCGCAGCATCCACGGCATAGCCATGGTTCTGGCTTGTGATGTAGCATTTCTCCGTCCCCACGAGGCGTACGGGCTGATTATGGCTCCGATGGCCGTACTTCAACTTATAGATAGATGCACCGGCTGCCTTGCCCAAAAGCTGATTCCCCATGCAGATCCCGCATATTGGCTTCCGGCTGCGCGACATCTGCTTGCGGATGATATTGACCGCGTCCTCGCACGTGTCGGGATCTCCGGGACCGTTTCCGAGAAACAGTCCGTCGAACTCCATATCCGTATAGTCATAGTTCCAAGGTACTCTGACCACCTCTACACCCCTGTTGATCAGGCAGCGGATGATGTTTGCCTTCACGCCGCAATCGACGAGCACAACCTTCTTGCCAGCCCCTTCATTGTAGCGGATAATCTCTTTGCAGCTCACGCGGTCCACAAAATTGACACCCTCATAATCAGCTTGAGGAATCTCGTCGGGCCTTTCGTCGAAGATGATCTTGCCCATCATGACGCCATGTTCACGCAACAGCTTCGTCAAAGCACGCGTATCAATGCCCGTGATGCCTGGAACGTGCTCGCGCTTGAGCCAGTCGGCCAAGCTCTCCACGGCGTTCCAGTGGGAATACTGTTCACTATAGTCAGAGACAATGATGGCAGAAGCATAAATCCGATCACTCTCCATGAAAGTCGGGATGCCTGCTTTGGGGCTGCCGTCGCCTTCAATCGTAAAAGGCGGAACACCATAATTGCCGACCAACGGATAGGTAAGCGTCATCATCTGGCCTGCATACGAGGGATCCGTAAGGCTCTCCGGATAGCCCACCATCGCCGTGTTGAACACGACTTCTCCTGCTACCGGAGCATCGTATCCAAAGCTTTTGCCTTGGAATTTGGTGCCATCCGACAAGACCAATGTCACGCTTTTCATCTCTTCTTTAGAATTTTTGCTCATACTGATACACGTTCTCTATATAATTGATAAATGCTTGATTGCAGAGTTTCGTACCTCCCGGCGTCGGGTATTTGCCTGAAAAGTACCAGTCGCCGCGATGTTCCGGAATAGCCGTATGGAGTCCCCCGATCGACTGATAGACTATTTCAATCGGCGTGGTCACATTGGATGGCCGCAACATCTCAACGATCTTCCGATTGATCTCATCGATCGTAAACGGCTTGTAGATGTCCCGCACGCAGTTCTGCATCACGTTCTTCGGCTTTTTGAGCTCTTCCTGACAGTTGCGGTAAGTATCGTCAATCAAGGCAAACATGCCCCTGTCCTTCAACAATTCGATGGTTGCCCTGAACACGCAGAATTCTTCCAACCGCGGCATATCTATGCCATAGTAGTCGGGATAGCGTATCTGTGGGGCACTACTGACGATGATGATCTTCTTCGGGTGCAGCCGATCGAGGATGCGGAGAATGCTCTCCTTGAGCGTCGTACCCCTGACGATGCTGTCGTCGATGACCACCAAGTTGTCGACGTAGGGTTCGAGCGACTCGTATGTAATATCGTAGACATGGGAAGCCAAGTCTTTTCTGGAATTGCCTTCGGTGATGAATGTGCGGAGCTTGATATCCTTCCAGGCGATCTTCTCGCTACGTACATAGTCGTGAAGGATCTCTTCCAGTTCGGCGTGTGTCGGTATGCGGCCGAGGTTCTCTATCTTTTTGATCTTCTGCTCATTGACATATTGCTTGAAGCCATCTAACAGACCGTAGAACGCAACCTCTGCCGTGTTGGGGATAAAGGAGAAGACCGTGTGCTCGATGTCATAGTCGACGGATTTAAGCACGGCCGGCGTGAGCTGCTCGCCAAGCTTCTTTCGTTCGCGGTAGATATCCCTGTCGGACCCGCGACTGAAGTAGATCCGCTCGAAAGAGCAGGCCGACACGGCCTTCGGTTCAAGGATCTGCTCAAGCCGGAAGTCTCCATTCCGGCTGACTGTCAGTGCCATTCCGGGATCCAATTCCTGAATATCATCACACTCTAAGTCGAATGTGGTCTGGAGAACCGGCCGTTCCGAGGCTAAGGCAACAAACTCGTCGTTCCGGTAATAGAATGCCGGGCGGATGCCCCAAGGATCACGCATGGAAAACATTTCACCCGAACCGGTCAGTCCGCACACGACATAACCGCCGTCGAAGTCGCTCATCGTGGTCCGAAGCACATTGCTCATCCGAACATGGTCCTCAATATAGTGGGTGATATCCCTATCTGTCAGCCCCAGCTCCTGGGCATCTCTGAAATTGCGTTCCACCTCTCTGTCCAACCGATGGCCCATCAGTTCGAGCATGATATAGCTGTCGCTATAGATCCGGGGATACTGTCCCTGACGCGTGATCTTGTCAAAGATCTCATCAATATTGGTCATATTGAAATTGCCGCAGAGGCTTAGATTCTTCGCGCGCCAGTTGTTTCGGCGGAGGAAAGGATGCACATAGGTCAGCCCGCTCTTGCCTGTTGTCGAGTAACGGAGATGCCCCATGTAAAGCTCTCCTACAAAGGGAAGTATGTTGGTTGCGTAATCGGCATCGGCCAACTGTTCGGGAGACAAAGCCGAAAATTCCTTCTGGACTGTCCCGAAGATCTCTGTGATCGCATTGGATCCCTCAGCCCGTTCACGGAACATATACTCCCGTCCGGGCGTTGCATCCAATTTAACGCATGCGATTCCGGCACCTTCCTGGCCCCGATTATGTTCTTTCTCCATCATCAGATACAGTTTGTTCAAGCCAAACATCCAAGTGCCATACTTCTGCATATAGTACTCGATCGGTTTCAATAATCTGATCATGGCAACACCACAATCCTCATGTATTCTGTCTTCCATTTATTGAATTAGTCTTACCTTATAAATAATCATTTCTATTCGACGGTTACCGACTTGGCGAGGTTTCTCGGCTGGTCCACGTTCTTGCCCTTGCAGACAGCGATATGATAGGCCATCAGCTGCAAGGGGATGGTTGAAATCAGCGGTTCGAGGCATTCCAGCGTATCGGGAAGCTCGATCACTTCGTCAGCAATCTTGCTTACGGTCGTGTCGCCTTTAGTCACAAGGGCTATGACACGTCCTTTGCGCGCCTTCACTTCCTGTATGTTGCTGAGCACTTTCTCATATAAGTTGTTGTGAGTGGCGATGACTACAACCGGCATGTCAGAGTCGATCAAGGCGATCGGGCCGTGTTTCATCTCTGCAGCCGGATAACCCTCGGCATGGATATAGCTGATCTCCTTCAGCTTCAGTGCTCCTTCGAGCGCGACGGGATAACTGAATCCTCGTCCGAGATAGATGAAGTTGCCGGCGTAGGTAAATGTTCTGCTGAGGTCCTTTATGCGTTCGTTGAGCTTCAAGACCTCCTGCATCTTCTCCGGAATGGCAGCCAATCCCTTGACGATCTTCAGATACTCCTCCCGGTCAATCGTTCCCTTGGCATCGCCCAATGCCAAGGCCAGCATGGTCAGAACGGTCACCTGACCGGTGAATGCCTTTGTGGAGGCGACGCCGATTTCAGGTCCTACATGGATGTAAGATCCCGTATCGGTCGCCCGCGGAATGCTCGCCCCTACCGCATTGCAGATGCCATAGATAAACGCTCCTTTGCTCTTGGCCAGCTTGATGGCTGCCAAGGTGTCGGCAGTCTCGCCGCTTTGCGAGATCGCGATGACCACGTCGCTGGGCCCGATGACCGGATTGCGATATCTGAATTCGGATGCATACTCCACTTCCACAGGTGTCCGGCAAAAGTTTTCAATCATTTGCTTGCCGATCAAAGCGGCATGCCAAGATGTTCCACATGCGATAATGACGAAGCGCCGGGCATTGACCAGCTCCTTGCGATAATCGATCACAGCGCTCAGGGTGACGTAGTCGGCCTCAGCATTGATACGACCGCGCATGCAGTTTTTCAGACATTCTGGCTGCTCAAAGATCTCCTTGAGCATGAAATGCGGATATCCGCCTTTCTCTATCTGTCCAAGATCAATGTCGACTGTCTTCACTTCGGGGTTCATCCTGTCGTTGAAGACATCGACAACCTTCAGTTCTTTGTCGGGCTGAAGGACCGCGATGTCGCCGTCTTCCAAATATACGACTTTGTCAGTGTATTCAATGATCGGGCTGGCATCGGACCCGAGGAAGAACTCTCCCTCCCCTATCCCGACCACCAACGGGCTCTGCTTGCGGGCCGCAATGATCTGATCGGGATTGCGCTTGTCGAGCAAGGCAATGGCATAGGCTCCGATCACCTGATAGAGAGCTATGCGGACGGCCTCCAACAAGGAGAGATTCTTCTTGCACTGGATATATTCGATGAGCTGAACGAGCACCTCCGTATCTGTGTCCGACTTGAACTCGACGCCCCGTTCGATCAGCTTGCGCTTCAATTCGGCATAATTCTCAATGATGCCATTATGGATTATGGCCAAGTTATGCGACTGGGAGTAGTGCGGATGGGCATTGACGGATGAGGGTTCGCCATGGGTTGCCCATCGCGTATGGGCTATGCCAACGGTGCCGGTCACATCCTTGTCCTCGCAATATGCTTCCAGATTACTTACCTTGCCCTTGGTCTTGTAGACCTGCAGTTCACCTGTCTTTGTGATCAAGGCGGCTCCTGCACTGTCGTAACCACGATATTCGAGCCGCTTGAGCCCCTTAATCAAAATGGGGAATGCATCCCGTTTTCCGATATATCCAACGATTCCACACATATTCCTATTTATTATCAACGTCCCAGAGACAGGGTAACTTCGTGTTCTCTGCATCCGCTTCGGAACGCAGAATTAGAAAAAGGGAAGATTGAAACATTAACATTCGTTCTCTTCTTATCATGTCATATTTCAATCTTCCCATGCTCTTGACCTCTGCCGTTCATTAATTTCTTAAGATATTCACCAGCAACGAAGCGACCGAGGTTACGATACCGATAAAGGAGAACCAGATGGTGGTCGAACTTCCGATACCTGAATTCTTGGCCTTGACGCCGTTGGGCTCCACGTAAAGGATATCGTTTTGCTGGAGATAATAGAAAGGCGAGTTGATCAGGTTGGCATCATTGAGGTTCAACCTGTGATAGCTCTTCTCTCCGTTGGCATCCTCCCGGATCAGCAGCACGTTGTCACGCCGGCCGTAGATGGACAGGTCGCCGGCCTGAGCCAATGCTTCGATGACACTCATCTTCTCCGTCGTGACGGGGATGACACCCGGTGAGTTGACCTCACCAGTCACCGTCACTCTATAGCTTGACATCCTCACGGTCACGATGGGATTTTCTCTTTCAGCCATGTAGGGGGCAATCTTTTCACGGATCAGATCTTGACACTGGGTCTTGGTCATTCCTGCAACGTGGATGAGGCCGACAACCGGGAAATTGATGCTGCCGGAGTTGTCGACCAAGTAACCCTGCAAGGAGCCGCCTCCGGAAGAGAGTTGGCCCGTGACACCCACCGAATTGGAAACCGAGAGATTGAAAGGAGCTGCCGCAGCCGGGTCTGTCGTATTGACCGTAATGGTCAGCATATCCTTCGGCATGATCTTCGCGTCATACAATCCACGCGAGGCTGCGAGGCTGATCTGATCAATGTTTTGGAAATAAGCAACTTTCTTGCTGCCAGTACAACCGGTCACAAGCAGGATCATTGTCAACACAATGAAGGAGGTGAGAAATTTCTTCATATTATTATAATATGTGTTATTTCGACTAAAAACATTGCAAAATTACGATTATTTTTTGTAAGTCACAAAGATTAAAGGGATTATTTAGCGATATATTTTGAGCCTGCCGGAGGAACGAGGCCCGAAGATGCAGCAAGCGCAGACCGGGAACACGGATTCCACTTGCCCGACCCTTTCCGCATGCACCGGGCCGGCGCGCTTCCGAGGGACATAAAGGACACCGTGCGCGCCACACGCCTGTCCGACGGGAAAGTACATCCCGATAGGGGATCGGGAAACCAGAAAGCGTCTTTCCGACAAGCTCTGCTCCTCGAAAAGGCCCGCTCGGCACGATGCGCGGACCGCTATCGCGAAGTTCGGACGAACGCCGTCGGTCCTACATTTGTAACACATTGAAAATCAGCATGCTAAACATGGACTCCGCATATGATAGCTTTGGGCGGCCCGGAGCATAGCTTTGGACGACCCGGAGCATAGCTTTGGATGGCCCGGAGCATAGCTCCGCACAAACCGGAGAATTCATCCGCGCAGACCATGCTGTTTTGCCGTCGCGAAAGGACACAAAAAGGGCAGCCTGATTTCGGTGTCCTCCCGTCGGTCCCATCCCTTCTCCGCAACAGTCGGAGACTGTCGTTGCTGTCTGCCGTCATGGCATTCAGGAATGGGAGCGGCGGTCTGCGGAACGTCCTCGGTCAACCTGCCCTGCTACCTTAAAGAACCCGTTCTAATTAATAAAATTTGAAATAGTTGCGCGCATTGTTATAAGAGATGTCCTCAACCATTTGTCCAAGACGCTCCATATCGTGGGGAAGCAATCCCTTTTCTACGTCATTGCCAAGCAGATTGCACAGCAGACGGCGGAAATATTCATGCCGGGGGTAGCTCAGGAACGAACGGCTGTCGGTGAGCATTCCTACAAATCGACTCAGCAGACCCAGTGTTGAGAGGGCGTTCATCTGGCGGGTCATGCCGTCCAACTGGTCGTTGAACCACCATCCGGACCCGAACTGGATCTTGCCCGGCGTAACGCCGTCCTGGAAATTGCCCAGCATCGTGGCGATCATCTCATTGGCGCCGGGGTTCAGGCAGTAGAGGATCGTGCGGGTCAGTTTGCCTTCCGTGTTGAGCTCGTCGAGGAAACGGCTCATGGACTTGGCTGTTGTGAATTCGCCGATCGAGTCAAAGCCCGTGTCGGGACCAAGCTGATTGAACATGAGGGTGTTGTTGTCGCGGATCGCACCATAGTGGTATTGCTGGGTCCAACCGGCATCGTGATCCATCTCTGCACTCACTTTCAGGAAGGCATGCTTGTACTGGCGCACCTCCATATCGGTGAGCTGCTGACGGCTGAGGGCCTTTCGGAAGATCGCATCAATCTGTTCGTCGGTGTAAGGATCACAATAGAACTCCTCGACGCCATGATCGGAGAGCTTACAACCGTTGGCCGCAAAGAAATCGTGACGCACCTGCAGGGCATCGACCATGTGGCAGAAGCTGTCCACATCGACACCGCTCACCTCAGCCAACTTCTTGGTGTAGTCGGCAAAGTCGGGCTTTTCGATGTTCATGGCTTTATCGGGACGCCAAGCCGGAATCATCTTGATTTCGAACCCGCTTTCACGTGTCTTCTTGTGCCAGCGCAGATCATCGACCGGATCATCCGTTGTGCAGACGCACTCCACATTGTATTTTCTCATCAGTCCGCGTGCACTGAACTCAGGAAGTTTCAGCTTCTCGTTGCACTCATCATAGATCTCGCGGGCCGTCTTGGGGCTCAGGAGCTTCGTAATGCCGAAGGCTGTCTTGAGCTCCAGATGCGTCCAGTGGTACAAAGGATTACGGAAGGTGTAGGGAACTGTCTCCGCCCACTTCTCGAATTTTTCCCAATCGGTGGTCTCCTTGCCCGTGCAAAATTTCTCGGCAACGCCGTTAGTCCGCATCGCACGCCACTTGTAGTGGTCGCCCCCGAGCCATAGCTCGGTGATAGTGCTGAATTTGTGATCTTCGGCAACCATCTGCGGGATGAGGTGACAATGGTAATCGATGATAGGCATCTTGGCTGCATGATCGTGGAAAAGTTCCTGCGCTGTCGCCGTTTCGAGCAGGAAATTTTCATCCATAAATTCTTTCATAGGTGTTCTTGAAGTTTTTAAGTTAAATTGTTTGTGCAAATATACGGTATTTTTTTTGATTATGCGTAAAATTAAGCTATATTTGCACACTGATTCACGTAAACGATAACGTATATGATAAACACAGGTTCTTCACCCTTAATACCCAAGCATATCGGCAAGGTGCTTCTCATCTACACCGGAGGAACGATTGGAATGGGCCGCAACCCTGTAACAGGGGCCCTCGAACCGTTGGATTTCAATCATCTGAACGAAGCCATGCCCGAGCTCCAATACGTCGAGACGGACACGGATGTCTATCAATTTGCCACACCGATCGATTCGAGTGACATGGATCCGAAGTGCTGGGCGCAGCTGGTCAGGATCATCGCGAACCGGTATGACGAATATGACGGCTTCGTCATACTTCACGGAACGGACACGATGGCCTATACGGCATCGGCGCTGTCATTCATGCTAGAAAACCTCACCAAGCCCGTCATCCTGACCGGAAGCCAGCTTCCGATCGGTCAGCTCCGCACAGACGGCAAGGAAAACTTAGTCACCAGCATCGAGCTGGCCGCAGCCCACAACGAGGACGGAACAGCATGCGTCCCCGAGGTATGTATCTACTTCAGCGGCAAGCTGTTGCGCGGAAACCGCTCGACAAAGATCAACACCGATGGCTTCAATGCTTTCGACTCGTTCAACTATCCCCATCTGTGCGAGGCAGGCGTCAATTTCGCTTTTCACGATCATCATATTCTCAAGCCCGACTTCACCAAGCCCATGATTCCGCACACGGCATTGGATCCTAACGTCATCGTCCTCTCGCTGTTCCCCGGCATACAGGGCAACATCATCCGGCATATTTTCGAGGCGCCGGAACTGAAGAGCATCGTCATGCGAACATTCGGAAGTGGAAACGCTCCGCAGAATCCGTGGATGCTGAGACTGCTGACCGAGGCCAGCGCACGCGGCGTGACGATCGTCAACATCAGCCAATGTATTGCCGGAAGTGTCGAAATGGGACGATACGACACGGGCTATCAGCTGCAGAATGCGGGCGTCATCTCGGGGCGCGACAGCACGGTAGAGGCTGCCGTGGCGAAGCTGATGTACCTGCAGGCGCACCACTCCGACTACCGGACAATCCGACAATATATGAATCAGTCGATAGCCGGCGAGATCACGGTTTAACCCCGTCGCCCGTCGGCCGGCTTCTTTCCGAAGCGGCTATGCCGCTACCCTCCAACCCGAAAGCTGCGCACAGCCGGGGGCTTCCGCCTTTCAGCATTTAGGCGGAGAGCTGTTGCCGAAGGGGCGGAAAAGCGATGCCGACAGCTGCGAACGAATGTTCAGTTTAGTTAAAATTTGAAAAATTGTCGATCATCCTTTCGTGAATTTCCAGTAAATATATTAACTTTGCATTCGCTGAAAAAATGGGCAAGTCTCTTACGGCCAGCTCCCTTGAAATCCCCCAGGACGGGAACGTAGCAAGGGTACAAGGTCGTAGCGGCGCGATAAGAATCGCTTGCCCACCCCGCCTCTTTAGCTCAGTTGGCCAGAGCACGTGATTTGTAATCTCGGGGTCGTTGGTTCGAATCCGACAAG
>ONHE01000142.1 GCA_900317545.1 uncultured Prevotella sp.
ATCGTAAGACCGATGTTGTCATTTGGGCGGCTTGCTATGAATTCCGCAGCCACATCTTTTGCCGCTTCAATTCGGTTTGGCTTCAGATCTTCGGCGAGCATGGAAGTGGAGACATCCATGGCAAGCATGATATCAATACCTTCGACAGATCGCTTGTCCCAAGAGTTTCTCGTCTGCGGGCGGGCCATGATCAAAACAACGAGCACAAATGTCAGGCAGCGCAGGAACATTGGAATGTTGATGAGACGCATGCGCAAACTCATCGGTGCATTCAAGTAGGCATACGTGTCACTCATTCTGATCGTCGGCTCGCTCTTCTTTCTGTAAAAAAAATACCACAGAAGATATGGTATCAGCAGCAGCAAGAGAAAGAAATATTCTTTATTAGCAAATTCCATGATACTCTTCTTTACGTTGTCAGCATGATAACATTGTAAATAATGTATATGAGCAGAACAGCTGTGAAAAGTCCGATACCGTAGATGCAGACCTTGATGGTGATGCGGTTCTTCCGTGTCCGTTGATCCTGCTCACTCAGCTTGGGCACAATCCGTTCCTCTGTTGGCTGACCTTCAAGCTTGGTCTGATCAATGAAGTTTACGGCATTGACCAAGTTTAAGTCGTTCTCATTCATCAGCGTAGAATATTTGGCAAACTTGACCAAGTCTGCCGTCTGAAACAACTCACGTAGCTCATCGATCATTCGTTTGTCTCCATTTTGCTGAAGCCGGTCTATGATTTCAGAGCTGGTCATTTCCATCGCCCGGAATCCAAAACGCTCTTCAATATACTGGCGTAATGTGTCTGTAAGTTCTGTGTAGTAGGTCTTTTGATCATCACTTTTCTGCATTTTTTCTGCCTTAATCCGGTCAATGGCCTGCATGGCCTTCTGATGTGGGAGGATTTTCTTGATGATACGGATCTTGGTGATGATCGGCTTATTGGCACGAAGACGTACAAAAAGATAGAATCCAATGACACACAGAAGGATCATCAGAACGCTCAGCCAAAAGATGTTGCTCCATTCACTCCATGTGAACGGATTGTCTTGTACGTCCTTTGATGGAAAGAATTGGTTCGGATGCAACGTGTCAACATCAACGGTGACTACTTTCAGCGCAAGCTGATTGCCGGTATAGGTCTTTCCATTCGCTTTGATCTTCATGCCGGGAATTGCATACAGATGCTCATCAAAGCTTGTCAACGTGAAAGTCTTGGAAACTTTGACCTCTTCGCCATCAAGATGGAGCGTATCCGCAGCAGAAATATCCAGCACTTCAACGCCCGGTGTGATATATTGAGAGGGCTTGAATGTCGGAAACTGAATATGCGTTCCGGACTTGGCCGTAACAGAAACCGTCATGTGAGCCTGCTGTCCTATCAAGATCGCAATGGAGTCGATCTGAGATTCAACAGTAACTTGACTCCAAGCCGCAAGTGTCATCTGTAAACAGCAAATGAAAAATAAAAAAATCTTCTTTCCCATCTCTACGATCTTTGTGCAAATAACATCATCATCGACTTCACATAATCTTCATCGGTCGCAATAGACACCCAGTCTACATTGCTTTTAGCAAAAGTTTGTTTGAGCAGTTCTTGGCGTGTCAACCAATAATGAGTATGAGCCTGCCGCAATTTCTTGCTGGAAGTATCAATGAACATCTCGTGTCCCGTTTCCGCATCGCGCACTTTCATTAATCCGATATCGGGGAGCGTCTTCGCTCGCTGATCATAGATCTGAATTGCAACGAGATCATGCTTCCGGTTAGCTATTTGAATCTCTTTGGAGAAACCCTGGTGGGTATAAAAATCACTGAGGAGAAATGCAATGGATCTGCGTTTTGTAACCTTAGTCAGATATTCTAAGGCTATACCAATATTCGTCTTGTTGCTCTCTGGATGGAAATCAAGCATTTCTCGGATGATATACAGAATGTGCTTCCGGCCTTTCTGTGGCGGGATATACTTCTCTATTCGGTCAGAGAAGAATATGACGCCGATCTTGTCATTATTCTGAATCGCACTGAAAGCCAAGGTGCCGGCAATCTCTGTCACCAAATCGCGTTTTGTCTGACGGACAGTTCCGAAGTCCAAAGAACCAGATACGTCTATCAAGAGCATAACTGTGAGTTCCCGCTCTTCCTCAAATACCTTGACATAAGGATGATGGAAACGGGCCGTCACGTTCCAGTCGATGTCGCGAACGTCATCTCCGAACTGATATTCGCGTACCTCTGAAAAAGCCATACCGCGACCTTTGAAAGCCGAATGGTACTGACCAGCAAAGATATTCTGGCTAAGACCGCGTGTTTTAATCTCGATCTTACGAACCTTCTTTAGAATTTCACTTGTTTCCATCTGTGATTATTCAATATACATTCAGTAATATCACACTCATAAGCAAATTTTTATGGGACTTCCACTTTATTAATAATCTTGCTGATAATTTCTTCACATGAAACATTACTTGCTTCAGCTTCATAGGAGAGCCCTATGCGATGACGCAGCACATCGTGCGCAACGGCTCGCACATCTTCTGGAACGACGTATCCCCGATGCTTGATGAACGCATAAGATCTCGCCGCCTTGGCGAGATTGATACTTGCACGCGGGCTGCCTCCAAATGTGATAAGATCTTTCAATTCCGGCAAGCTGTAACGCTCTGGATAACGACTTGCGAAAACGATATTTGCAATATACAGTTCGATCTTTTCGTCAATGTAAACTTGATTGACAACCTCACGCGCATTTAAAATCTCCTTGGCTGTTGTGACAGGCGTAACTGTAGGCAGAGATTGCTGTAAGTTTTCGCGGATAATCAGCTTCTCCTCTTCAAGCGTAGGATAACTGATGATAACCTTTAACATAAAACGATCAACCTGCGCTTCGGGCAACTGGTAGGTTCCCTCCTGCTCTATCGGGTTCTGGGTTGCCATAACCAAAAACGGTGTTGGCAGCGGAAACGTCTTCTCTCCGATCGTTATCTGATGCTCCTGCATGGCCTCAAGCAGGGCACTTTGAACCTTAGCGGGAGCACGGTTAATCTCATCGGCTAAAACGAAGTTCGCAAAAACTGGTCCTTTTTTAACTTGAAAGTTCTCTTCTTTTTGGCTGTAGACCATTGTTCCAATTACATCCGCCGGCAACAGATCCGGTGTGAATTGAATGCGCCGGTAGTCTGCGTCGATCAATTGGGCCAACGTTTTAATTGCCAAGGTCTTCGCTAAGCCGGGTACTCCTTCAAGTAAGATGTGCCCATCGCTAAGTAGAGATATCAGTAGTGAATCAACCAAATGCTTTTGTCCCACGATTACGCGGTCCATGCCTGTAATCAGGTTAGTTATAAATGAACTTTGTTGTTCGATCCGAATATTTAATTCGCGAATGTCGATAGCTTCTGCCATAATCTATAATTTAATTTTTTGACAAAAGTACTACAATCTTGAGAGAGTGGCGAAAGATAGAAACTAAATTATATTAAAAATGCAATACTCTTCTTTATTTTAAGAAACTTTTACGCCTCATACATATTTTACAAGGCTTGTACAAAAGATTTCCACATAAAATATCGTGACAGCGTAAGTAATAGATTATTACATTATCCTTTAAATTTCCTAGTCCAGACCTTACAAGATGGGCGCATTTTTGCTCTCATCAGAATGATATAAATTGAAGTTGCGCATATAGAGCTTCCCGGTTATCTGGCAGAGATCATCCGCGGAAGTTGTCTGTATGCGCAACTTAAAAATAGACCAGTTGATCCACTTGAGCACTATCGTTCAACAATCAGATGTGAAGAGAGGCCTGAATGGCAGCAATCTTGACATCCCCCCGTTTCTCGCAGTCCTCATAGTCTGCAGCTTCCCTCATCACATCTTTCACTTCAATGTAGAATTTAATCTTCGGTTCAGTGCCGGATGGGCGCACGCTCACCTTCGTGCCATCATCACAGAACCACTGCAAAACATTGCTCGTAGCCGGCATAGACAATTTAGAAGTAGTGCCATCCACATTTTTTGCCTCCAGCGTCTGATAATCTTTCCACAAAACAACCTTTGACCCACCAAGTTCTTTAGGTGGATTCAAGCGGAAATTTTCCATCATTTGTTTGATCTCATCTGCACCGGTCTTACCCGGACGGACGACATTGATCGTGTGTTCCTTGGAGAAACCGTACTCCAGATAGATGTCCATCAGCAGGTCGTAAAGCGTCTTTTGTTGATCCTTTGCATACGCGCAAATTTCGGCCAACAACGAGCAGGCGCTGACAGCATCCTTGTCCCGCACGAAATCTTCAGCCATAAAGCCATAGCTTTCTTCGCCTCCACCGATATATTGTTGTTTGCCTTCTGTCAAGCGAATTTCGCGTGCGATCCATTTAAAGCCGGTATAGCAATCACGCATTTCTATGTTATTCTTTTCAGCCACCTTTCGAATGACCTCTGTAGTTACAATGGTTTTAACGATGAAATCCGTCGGCTTCAAGAGCCCCTTGTTATTTCTGTTGGTGATAATATAATAGAGGAAGATCAGACAGGTTTGGTTCCCATTGATTAAGACCCATTCACCCTTGCTGTTCTTGCAGGCCATCCCGACACGGTCAGCATCTGGATCGGAAGCCATAACGATGTCGGCATCAATCGCCTTGGCATCCCGAAGTGCCATGGTCAGAGCTTCTCCATATTCCGGATTTGGACTGGCTACTGTCGGGAAGTTACCATCCTTTATCATCTGTTCTGCAACGCAATGTACGTTCTCAAATCCCCACAGCCGCAGCGATTGCGGAATCAGAGTCATCCCGGTTCCATGCAATGGCGTATAGACAATCTTCAAGTCACGTTGCCGTTTGATCATTTCCGGATCTATACTCAATGTATGAATCTTATCCAGATAGATCTGATCAACCTCTTGTCCGATCATCTGAATCAGCTCGGCATTACGCTCAAACTGCACATCAGCGACCGTCACCTTATTCACTTCATCAATGATTCCCGCATCGTGAGGAGCCAGGACTTGAGCCCCATCTTCCCAATAAGCCTTGTAGCCGTTATATTCTCGAGGATTGTGAGAAGCTGTAATGTTCACACCACCTTGACATCCGAAGTGTCGAATGGCAAAGGAACACTCAGGTGTAGGGCGCATATCCTCAAACAGGTAGACCTTTATGCCATTGGCGGAAAATATATCTGCAACAGTCTCTGCATACAGCCGACTGTTGTTGCGACAGTCATGACACACCACAACGGATATTCTCTCGCGCGATGCAAAATTCTTCTTCAAGTAATTGGCAAAGCCTTGCGTGGCCATACCTACGGTGTAAATGTTCATGCGATTACTTCCAGCACCCATGATTCCACGGAGTCCACCGGTGCCAAACTCTAAATCCTTATAGAAGGATTCGATCAGATCGGTCTTGTCTGGATTGTCAATCATAGCTTTAACCGCCTTTTGAGTTTCTCCATCAAATGAAGGAGACAGCCACAATTTGGCCTTTTCTTCACATTGCTTAATAAGTTCAGCGCTATTCTCCATATATCAGTATGTAAATAATTAGTGTATATTGCAAAGATAATATTATTTTCTTAAAAGCAGCATAGTTCAAGTTTTTTTTTGTATTTTTGCAAAGAATCAAACTGCAAATTATATATGACACTTCAATTCTCAGGCATTATCATAGCAATCTGTACCTTCCTTATTATCGGTTTATTTCATCCTTTGGTGATTAAGACTGAATATTATTTCGGCACGAAATATTGGTGGGTATTTTTGGCAGTTGGCATCCTGATGATATTGTTGTCCCTTTGCATCGCTGATGTGATTCTCTCTTCAATAGCCGGAGTAACGGGTGCATCACTCCTTTGGTCTATCGGAGAGTTGTTTGCGCAGAAACATCGTGTGGAGAAAGGATGGTTCCCAATGAATCCCAAGCGTAGCGTAGAATACAGATCCATCAATTCTGGTTTTGAAAAAGATAACCACATCGAAGCAGAGAGTGAGCGTCTTTCTGAATAAGTAAAGCCATTTCATCTATGAAAATAGAACTTATCGTGGTCGGAAAGACTAATGACCGCCATCTGACAACAAGCATCAATGACTATATCGGGCGCATCGGGCATTATATTCCCTTATCTGTTACTGTCATCCCGGATTTGAAAAACACCAAAAGCATTCCAGGAGCGCAGCAGAAAGAAATGGAAGGCAGAGCGATTCTGAAGTTGCTCCAGCCATCCGACCAAGTTGTTCTTTTAGACGAGCATGGGATGGAATTCACGTCGGTAGACTTCGCACGATGGTTGGAAAAGAAGTATCTTGCTTCTCGCCGCCTCATATTTGTAATAGGTGGTCCCTATGGTTTTTCTCCTTCTGTCTATGAGCGGGCCAATGAACTGATCGCGCTTTCAAAAATGACTTTTTCTCATCAAATGGTCCGCCTCATTTTTGCGGAGCAAATCTATCGAGCATGCACCATTCTGAAAGGAGAGCCTTATCATCATCAGTGAATCAATCTTAAGAAACACCATCCTTGATTGGAAAGAGCTGAAGATCGTGCGATTTTTTGTCAAATCTGCCGCACATTTCCAGACGTTTACATAGCTTGTAATTGGTTTTATGTAGAATCAGAACCTCACAAATCTGACCGACAAACGATGTGTACTGCATATCAATTGTTTTACACATTAAGCCCGATGGCGAAGAGAAGAGAATTGTAGAAGAGAGGCATTGTAATCGTAACTAATCGTTAGGTACAGAATATGCCAATTCATCAAGCCTCAAATAAGGCTTGAATCGCATGATAAGGAGTTTTGTTGTGCTTCTTGGCTGTTTC
>ONHE01000143.1 GCA_900317545.1 uncultured Prevotella sp.
CGAAAGCATAGCTCTGCGGAAGGTGGAAAAGAATTTTGTGTAAAACGTTGAATATCAATGGGGTAAAGAGAATGTGCAAACGCTATTCCGGATGGTTTTCTCCGGAGACGGGGCACTTGCTCTTTCCCCCTTGTCGTTTCATTCTGGATGAGTTCTTAGAGTCTGAACTGATCGGGTTGGATCGTCGGGCCGCCTGCCTGTCGTGGTACTGGAGATGTAGCGGGTTATGTGGAGAAAGACCGGCGGATGAGCCACCCGACTGACGGACGAAAGCAGCCGGGAAGCATTCGTAGGCAAGTGTTGTTGAAACGCTGCGCCCTGATAAATGATTTGGGGTCACGGTCCCGTTTACGGAAAAGATCGGTCAGTCTGCAGCCGATCTCGTTTTTTTTCCTTATTTTTGCATCTGTGATCTACGTTGAAGTCATCTTACCCCTGCCCTTGGAGGGCACTTTCACCTATGCCGTGGCCGACTCGATGGAGGCGGGAGCAGCGGAGGGAACGCGCGTGCTCGTGCCATTGGGCAAGTCGAAGACCTATACGGGCATCGTCATCCGCCGTCACCGGGAGCGTCCCGACTTTGAGGTGAAGGAGGTGATGGCCGTATTGGACGAGCGTCCGATGGTCCTGCCAGGGCAACTGAAGCTGTGGGAATGGATCGCGGACTATTACCTGTCGCCCTTGGGAGAGATCTATAAAGCTGCGTTGCCATCGGGATTGAAAGCTGAAGACGGCTACCGCCCGAAGACGGAAACCTACGTGGGGCTGTCGCCTGACTATCGTTCAGAACAGGCACTGCACGTCGCCTTGGACATGTTGGGGCGTGCGCGTCGGCAGCAGGAAGTGCTGATCCACTTCCTCAGCATGTCTCACTGGGACTCGCTGCAGCAGGATCGGCCGGCGGAAGCGATCGCGGAGATCACGCGCGACGAGCTGATGAACGTCAGTCACTGTACGGCCGCGGCGCTGAAGGCCGTCATCGACCGGAAGATTCTCTACACCTATGAGCTTGAAGTGGGCCGTCTGAACCGACCGGATGAGGCCGAAGGAGATGCCTTGAAGCCGTTGAGTACGGTGCAGCAGGATGCTTACAACCAGATACTGTTTCAGTGGATGAGGCACAACGTGGTGCTCCTGCACGGCGTCACGTCGAGCGGGAAGACCGAAGTCTATATCCATCTCATCACGAAGATGCTGCAGGAGCATCGGCAGGTGCTCTATCTCTTGCCCGAGATTGCGCTGACCGTGCAGATCATGTCGCGCCTGCGTCGCGTGTTCGGCAATCGGCTCGGCATTTATCACTCTAAATACAGCGACGCCGAACGGGTGGAGATCTGGAAGAAACAGCTGTCGGACGATCCCTACGAGGTGATCCTCGGGGCGCGCAGTGCGGTGTTCCTGCCCTTTCGCCGGTTGGGGCTGGTCATCGTCGACGAGGAACATGAGACCTCGTTCAAGCAGCAGGACCCGGCTCCGCGCTATCATGCCCGGTCGGCGGCCATCATGCTTGCCCGGACGGCAGGGGCGAAGACACTGCTCGGAACCGCCACGCCGTCGGTGGAGAGCTACTACAATGCCGAGACCGGAAAATACGGGCTCGTGCGCCTGCAGACCCGTTTCCAGGACATTCAACTGCCAGAGATCGAGGTCGTCGACATCAAGGATCTGCAACGGAGAAAGATGATGCGGGGCCCGTTTTCACCCGCCCTGCTGTCCGCTGTGCGCCAGACGCTCGCCGAGGGACGGCAGGCGATCCTCTTCCAGAACCGCCGCGGCTTTGCCCCGATGATCGAGTGCCGCGTCTGCGGATGGATTCCGAAGTGTCGGAACTGTGATGTCTCGCTCACCTTACACAAGAACCTCAATCTGCTGACCTGCCATTATTGCGGTTTCACCTATAGCGTTCCGACCGTCTGTCCTAACTGCGGCAGCACCGAGCTGAGCGGTCGGGGCTACGGAACTGAGAAGATCGAGGATCAGATCCGCGAGATCTTCCCCGAGGCCCGCGTAGCCCGGATGGACTTGGACACCACGCGCGCCCGCAACGCATACGAGCGCATCATCGGCGACTTCTCGTCGGGGCGGACCAATCTGCTGATCGGAACGCAGATGATCAGTAAGGGCTTGGATTTCGACAATGTGAGTGTGGTCGGCATACTGAATGCCGATTCGATGCTCAACTATCCCGACTTCCGGGCCTATGAGCATGCTTTCATGATGATGGCGCAGGTCAGTGGGCGCGCCGGAAGAAAGGGGAAGCGCGGCCGGGTGATCCTCCAGACCAAGAGTGCGGATCTTCCGGTGATCCGGCAGGTGGTGCATAACGATTACGAAGGATTCTATCGGGATCTGCTCGAGGAGCGTCAGGCATTCCATTATCCGCCGTTCTTCCGGCTGATATATGTCTATCTGAAGCACCGCAACGAAGGAACGGTGGAGACGGCCGGTCAGGAATTGGGGAGCCGACTGCGCCAGTGGTTCGGCGATCGGATATTGGGCCCGGACCGTCCGTCGGTGGCACGCGTGAAGGCAATGCACATCCGCAAGATCGTCATCAAGCTCGAGACAGGCTTGGATCCGTCGCTTGTCCGCCGCTATCTGCGCTTAGGTGCAGCGCAGATGATGCAGGACAAGCGCTATGCGACGCTGCAAGTGTACTACGACGTGGATCCCTTGTAGGCGCTCCGGAACCTTTTTGAATAATGAAAGATATCCTTTCCCTCTTGTTTAGAGATCAATGTCGAGGCCTACACCTACCACCTTGTTGGTGCGGGTGAACATGTCCGTGTTTTCAGTCTTCACGCCTTGGATATTCCCCGCGTACGACTTGTTGAACTTGTCATAGTCGGTGAAGAAGTAAGCCACATTGACACTCATGTTCTTGGCAATCTTGAACTTGGCACCGAAGCCTAAGCTGTAGCTGCTGGTGACAAAGCTCATGTCGCTCAGATAGCTGCCGTCGCCGAGCCCGTAGTTCGTGATCTGGCCACCCACACTGATGAGAATGTTCTTCGTGATGTCCCATTCGACGCCGGCAAGGTATTCCGTCGTGTTGTGCTCAAGCAGCTTCTGCTTGTCATCGGCCATCTTGGCGTTCTTGTCGAAGTAATAGTGCCAGCTTCCCATCACGCGCAGATTGGGCAGAATGGCGTATTGTGCGCCGAGCGTCCATAGCCCCGGCAGATCGTTGGGCGTGTTGACTCCGTCGCGGAAAAGCCCCGTATCGTCGCGCTTGGTGTGGTTTTCGATGTTGAAATGGGTAGTGAATTCGAGCCGCGTAGCAAGATTCAGTTTGCCCAACTGATAGTCGAAACCGATGATAGGCGTGATGCCCCAGCCCAACTGCTTGCAGTCGAGGTACTTGTCTGCAAACTGTTCCTTAGTCTCGTTGGCTTTGTCCGCCCCCGCCTGATATTTGGCTGCTGTGGAGAGATAGACAGCCTGCGTGGCTGGGTCATTGGCCATCTCGGAAGCCCGCATCTTGTAGTAGAACGCCATTTGGGAATACGTATTGGCCTGCGTGCCGAAATAGTCGTAGAGCCGTTCCATGTTTCCGTTGATGTTGGCGCTGATGCCCGTGATGTTGCCTTCATACTTGTTCCAGATATAGTTGAATCGTGCGCCGGCGTAAACGGCCATGTGATCATTGATCTTATACGTCGTTCCGAACTGCAATCCGAAGTCATACTGCTGTCCGTTGATGTAAGAATTGACGCTGTAGCCAGGCGTATTCGTCTTGATGCCCTGACTTGCGAGCAGGGCAGGGATCAGCGCGATCTGCCGCTCAAACGATCCGAGCCCTTCGTTGAAGGATGCTTTGCCGCCTCCTCCGTTCAGCGCAAAGCCTATCTGAAAGCCCCATCGGTCGTAGTTCAGGGCAGCCTGAAAGGAGGGGAGGATAGGTACGGAGGCCTTACCCTTGAATTCTTTCACGCCGTTTTCATCTCCGCCGTTCAGCTTGAAAGGCTGATAGAACGGAGTTCCCTGCAGAGCCGGGACGTTCATTCCGCTCTCGATGGTACGCGTCTGATAGATGTTCTGGAAACTGAACGACAGATGCAGTCCTCGCTGCAGAAAGGCAACGCCGGCCGGATTGGAGTAGACGCCGTCAATGGCGATAACTCCGTCGCGTGCGAAGTTACGGTTGAAAGCAATGTTCTGATTGGTGTTCGTCAGCAAGCCACCTGCATGGCTTGTCGTTCCTGAAATACTTAGTGCTGCTAAAAAGCACGTAAATTTAGCCTTTATCATGTTAAAAACCTGTAAAAAATTGGTTGCAAAATTACGAACAGTGTTCTTTTTCTCGCAATGTAAGTCAATTTTTTAATTTATATTAACATGATTTCGGCCATTCATGCACAAAATCTTGAGTCTGTGCATGTAAATTATGCCTTTGTCTCCGTCTTTTTGAGCTCGGGATATTGGATTCTTGTGTGATAGATAGACTTCAACCGTTCGGTCAGTACAATTTTGGCCAAAGCGATGTCGCGGAATGTAATGGGGCATTCTTTGAAGTAACCCTCACTGACCTGTTGGTCGATGATCTTGTTGACGACATTGCTGATGCTCTCCTCGGTGTATTCCGGCAGAGAGCGCGAAGCGGCCTCCACGGCATCGGCCATCATCAGGATGGCCTGCTCGCGTGTGAAGGGATTAGGTCCGGGATAGGTGAACGGTTCAGGATCTATTTCCTCTTCGGGATGCTCATTCTTGTATTTTATATAGAAGTATTTTGCCACTCCGTGTCCGTGGTGGGTGAGAATGAAGTCCTTGATGAATGCAGGCAGATCCGCCTTTTCGGCCAGCTTGACCCCTTCGGTCACGTGTCCGATGATGACCTGGGCACTCTTCTTGTAGTCCAGATGGTTGTGCGGATTGGCCCCCGCCTGGTTTTCGGTGAAGAAAACCGGGTCGCACATCTTGCCAATGTCATGATAGAGCGCACCCGTGCGGACCAGCAAGCTGTTGGCACCGATGCGGTTGGCGATCTCGGCAGCAAGGTTTCCGACGGTGATCGAATGCTGGAAGGTGCCCGGCGTGGTCTCGCTCAGCTTGCGCAGAAGACCCTTGTTGGTGTTGGAGAGTTCAAATAAGGTGATGTCGGACGTGAATCCAAACACCTTCTCAATTACGTACATGAGCGGGTAGGCCAATAACAAGAACACGCCATTGACGGCAAAATGATAGTACATACTTTGATCCAGCTGCGCGATAGCACTGTCCTGCATCAGCTGGAGGGCAAAATAGACTGCGCAGCTTGTAAGGGCCACAAAGATGGCAGTCTTGAAGAGCTGCGCCCGTTGGGACAGTTCCTGGAGCGTATAGATGGCAACCAAACCTGACGCAAGCTGTACGATAATGAACTCGTACTGATATTTCACGGCGGCGGCGCATATAAGTATCGTCGTCGCATGCGTGATGAATGCTGTCCGCGAGTCCATGAAGATGCTCGTGAAGATAGGTACGAGCGCGAAAGGTATAATGTATACACTGAACAGATTATGTTCCATCATGAGCGAAACGAGAATGGGGAACAGCATGATCAGCACATACATCATCAGCAGGTTGTGAAGATTGTAGAAGTAGTCGTGACGGAAGAGCGCGAGATAGATGGTGAACAGCAGCACCAGAATGCCCACATAGAGGATCTGTCCGATCACGGTCGACGTGAATTCTTCTGATGTAAGGCTCCGTCTTTTCATCTCCCGTTCGAACGAAGACAACACCCGGTAGTCGTAGTCGTCCACAATCTCTCCCCGGTCGATGATTTTCTGTCCGCTCATGACCATCCCACTGGCGAGCGGAATGCTGCTGAGAAGATCGTCCCGTTCCGTTTCGCTTCGCGTTTTGTCATAAGCCAGATTCGGCTCGATATAGTTGGTGAGATTGCATTTTTGCAGGATGAGCTTCTCTTTGGCCAACTTTTCATCCGAGAGCAGTTGCTCGTAGGCCGAGAAGGTGGAGTAGATGCAGTTGATCTGTAGTATCTGTGCGTTCTTGCCACTGACCACCCTGATCATCGACGTGGAGTCTTTGGAGATGTCATTATATTCGAGCGTGCTCATGATGCCGGCCTGATAGAGTCTGTGGAGACGGTCAATGATGATCGGGAGGTAGCCGGCCTGCAGGCCTGGAATGCCTTTCTTGAAGTCCTCCTTGAATTTTGCGATTGCCAGTCGCTCTACGTTGGCATTGTAATTATAATAGGGCTGGAACACCTCCATCAGCGAGTCCTGCTCTGCCTTGATGGTCTCATCGCTTTTGTAGATGGGGAAGTCGAAGCGGGCGATGAATGATCCGTACATCCAAGGTTTGCCGACATCGTAGTGGAAACGCTGCTCCTCGTTGTGCGGCAAGAACCATACGATCACGGCGACGGTGATGATAACGAATGTGATACGTGTCAGGACATTGCGCCAGTAATGATTCTCAGATGTGTCAATTATACGCATGATAGCAGATGATTATAGCTTATACATTGCGAAAATACGAAAAAAATACGCAAGACTCAAAAAAAATAAGTACTTTTGCATAAATTTATGTCTTATCTTCATTTATCAAATGGCAGAAAGAAAAGTAAGGGTGCGATTTGCCCCAAGCCCGACAGGGCCATTGCACATCGGTGGTGTGCGAACCGCATTGTATAATTATCTGTTCGCCAGACAGCATGGCGGCGACTTCGTTTTCAGAATTGAGGACACCGATTCGAATCGTTTTGTTCCGGGAGCAGAGGAATATATCCAGGAGTCATTTAAGTGGCTCGGCATCAAGTTTGATGAAGGCGTCGGCTTTGGAGGCGAGCATGGACCCTACAGACAGAGTGAGCGGCGCGAGATCTACAAGCAATACGTCCGTCAGCTGCTTGACTCCGGGAAGGCCTATGTAGCCTTCGACACGCCGGAGGAGCTTGATGCGAAGCGGAACGAGGTCAGCAATTTCCAATATGATGCGCACACGCGCCTCACGATGGCCAATTCGCTGGTCCTCGGAAAGGAAGAGTCCGAACGCAGGATTGCGGACGGACAGCAGTATGTCGTGCGGTTCAAGATCGATCCGGGAGAGGACATTCACGTCCACGACATGATCCGCGGCGATGTCTGCATCAAGAGTGACATCCTCGATGACAAGGTTCTTTACAAGAGTGCCGACGAGCTGCCGACCTACCATCTGGCCAATATCGTCGACGATCATCTGATGGAAATCACCCACGTGATCCGTGGGGAGGAGTGGCTGCCGAGCGCTCCGCTGCATGTGTTGCTCTATCGTGCCTTTGGCTGGGAGGACACCATGCCGCGCTTTGCCCATCTTCCGCTCCTGCTGAAGCCGGAAGGCAAGGGTAAGTTGTCTAAGCGGGATGGCGACCGGTTGGGTTTCCCGGTCTTCCCCCTCGAATGGCATGACCCCAAGACTGGTGAGGTCAGCAGCGGCTACAGGGAGAGTGGCTACTTCCCGGAAGCCGTCATCAATTTCCTCGCATTGCTGGGATGGAATCCCGGAACGGAGCAGGAGCTTTTCTCATTGGATGAGCTCGTCCGAACATTCGATATTTCCAGATGCTCCAAATCAGGTGCCAAGTTCGACTATCAGAAAGGTATCTGGTTCAATCATGAATACATTCTCCGCAAGAGCGATGCCGTCATCGCCGACCTCTTTGCCCCGATCGTTGCCAATAACGGTGTGGACGAGAGCCTCGAACGGGTCACGCAGGTGGTTCATATGATGAAGGACCGCGTCAATTTCGTCAAGGAGCTGTGGCCGTTGTGTTCGTTCTTCTTCATCCCACCGATGGAATATGACGAGAAGACGGTGAAAAAGCGCTGGAAAGCGTATTCGGCCAAGCAGATGACCGAACTCGGACAGGTGCTCGAACAGGTTGAGGACTTCTCTATTGAAGGCCAGGAAAATGCCGTCATGGAATGGGTTGAGCGCAACGAATACAAGCTCGGCGACGTGATGAACGCCTTCCGGCTCGCGCTGGTCGGCATCGGCAAGGGTCCCGGGATGTTCGACATTTCGGCTTTCTTAGGCCGTGAAGAGACGCTAAGACGCCTTCACCGGGCTATTGACATACTAAAATAGGAGTCATGTACAATCTGATCATGATCCTGTATATGGCTGGTGTGGCCATCGCTACCCTGTTCAGCCGCAAGGTGCGGACAATGTGGCGGGGAGAGCATCAGGCGCTGCAGGTCCTTAGGGAGAAAGTGGATCCCGCTGCCAAGTATGTCTGGTTTCATGCAGCCTCATTAGGTGAGTTTGAACAAGGGCGCCCGCTCATGGAGAAGATACGCCGTGAACATCCATCCTACAAGATCCTTCTCACGTTCTTTTCCCCCTCCGGTTACGAGGTCCGGAAGAACTATCCGGGAGCTGACATCATCTGTTACCTGCCGATAGATACGGTCAGCAATGCCCGCAGATTCCTGCGCACGGTGCGTCCTGTGATGGCTTTCTTCATCAAGTATGAGTTCTGGTACAACTACCTTCATATCCTGCAGCATCGCCGTGTGCCTGTCTACAGCGTCAGCAGTATCTTCCGTCCCAATCAGATTTTCTTCAGATGGTACGGTCGCGGGTATGGCAGGGTGCTGAGATGTTTCACGAAATTCTTCGTCCAGAACGAGATCTCGAAGGAGCTTTTAGGCAAGATCGGCATCACGGAGGTGGAAATCGTGGGCGACACCCGCTTCGACCGCGTGGTCCAAATCAAGGAAGCCGTCAAGCAACTGCCCATCGTCGAGGCTTTTGCGGACGGTCCTGGAGAAGCCGGGAAACCCTCTGCAGATCAGCCGGTGAAGCGTTCTGTCTTTGTGGCCGGATCGTCCTGGCCGCCCGACGAGGATATCTTTATCCGCTATTTCAACCGACATCCTGAGTGGAAAATGATCATCGCGCCGCACGTCATCGGTGAGGACCACCTCCGGCAGATCATCAGCAAGCTCGAGTGCAAGGCGGTCCGCTACACGCAGACCACTCCGGAGGAAGCAGCCCAGGCTGACTGTCTGATCATTGACTGCTTCGGATTGCTCTCCTCGGTCTATCATTACGGTCAGGTGGCCTATGTCGGCGGCGGATTCGGCGTCGGTATCCACAATGTGCTCGAGGCTGCCGTCTGGGGCATGCCGGTCATCTTCGGCCCCAACAACCAGCGGTTCCAGGAGGCCCAGGGACTGAAAACGGCCGGCGGAGGCTATGAAATCGGCAACTACGATGACTTCGAATTGCTGATGGTGCAGTTCAATTCCGACCCGCAGGAGCTGGCAAGGGCAGGCCGTAAAGCAGGAGCCTTCGTGGAAAGTCTTACAGGAGCGACCGACCGGGTGTTCAGCTCCATTCAATTATGAACATAAATCATTTCATCATGGGAAAGATCATTCTGACGGGCGACCGCCCCACAGGAAAGCTCCATCTGGGGCATTATATCGGTTCGTTGAGCCGTCGCGTACAGTTGCAAAATGCAGGCGACTACGACCGCATGTTTGTTTTCATGGCCGATGTGCAGGCCTTGACGGACAACGCAGACAATCCGGAGAAGATCCGGCAGAACATTATCGAGGTTGCACTCGATTATCTGTCAGTCGGACTTGATCCGGCACGATGCACGCTTTACATCCAGAGCCAGATCCCCGAGCTGGCCGAGCTGACCACGTATCTGATGAATCTCGTCAGCGTGTCGCGCGTACAGCGCAACCCGACGGTGAAGACGGAGATCAAAATGCGCAATTTCGAGGCCAACATTCCGCTCGGATTCTTCTGCTATCCGGTATCACAGGCGGCCGACATCGCCGCCTTCAAGGCCACCACGGTACCCGCCGGCGAGGACCAGGAGCCGATGATCGAGCTGACCCGCGAGCTGGTCCACCGCTTCAATCAGGTCTATGCGCCGGTGCTGGTCGAGCCGAACATCCTGCTCCCTGACAACGCCACGGCCCGCCGTCTGCCCGGTACCGACGGCAAGGAGAAGATGAGCAAGAGCCTCGGCAACTGCATCTACCTGAGCGACGACCGCGACACGGTATGGCAGAAGGTGCGCTCGATGTATACCGATCCATTGCACGTCAACCTCTCCGATCCCGGTCATGTGGAAGGAAATGCCGTGTTCACCTATCTCGATGCGTTCTCGGTGACCGACGACTTTGCTGAATTCTGGCCCGAATTCCATGATCTTGACGAACTGAAAGCGGCTTACACGAAAGGCGGCGTGGGCGACATGAAATGCAAAAAGTTCCTCAACAGTATCCTCGACCGCATGCTGACCCCCATCCGCGAGCGTCGGCACGAGTTCGAACAGGATATCCCCGAGATCTTCAACATGCTCCGCCGGGGGTCCGAACAGGCGCGTGAGGCAGCCGCGCAGACCATGGATGAGGTGCGCCAGGCCATGCAGATCAACTATTTTGAGGATGAGGCCCTGATCCGCAGCCAAGCCGAGCGCTTCCGCCAGAAATAATCAGATTGCCCGCCCCTGTGGGGCTTCCCCCAGTCCGGCCATCCCGATCCCCCCTTCTTCCTGCCTGCTGTCCCCCGTTGATTGACAGCAGGCAGCTGTTTTGTTCTTCCGTAGTTCCCCACGCGAAGGACTCATAGACATCGCAAGTTGATCCATTATCCATCCTCGAGACACTCGTTACGGTCCGCGTGCATGATACGTGCACACCATGTTCTGTATGCCTGCACGCCTTGTGCAGGATGTCTGCACGCCATCATCACGACTTTCTCTCACTCTCGACAGGTTGTATCATGCGCCGCGATGGCATGCAGATCCTATGTCCATTCCCCTGTTTTCCTGCCGTGATCGGGCCGACACAAGGTCGGCCCCTACGTGATTCAATCGTGCGAGAGGATTGTTAAACGGGTTTAATTTGCATAATTAATCTTAAAAAAAACATATGAATTTGAAACAACAAAATCCATATTTATTTATATTTGTTACGTATTAATATTCATCAAGAGAGATATGGAAACGTACATTAAAGGTATGAGTGATGCCTACAATATCCTTTCGGAGGATGAGATGGACTGCATTCTGGGCGGTGCGGTCGATTGCAAAAGAAAGTATATTGAGGGCAATGTGGAATGCCACAAGCGGTATATAGCCGATGATGATGGCATCATCATCTGTAAGAAAAAATACAAACTGGCCTCGGTTTGATTGCTGCTCCAAAACCAATAGCTAATGGTTAAATCGCAGTACAATATCACGAAGACCATCGAAAAGGATACGTGGGTGTACAATACACTCACGTCTTCTTTTATCAAACTGCCTGCCGAGGAGTGGGAGAAGCTGCCCGACGGCGCGACGGATGATGAGTGCCGACAGCTGGCGGAATTGGGCATCCTCGTCAAGAGCCATGAGGCGGAGTTGCTGAAGTACAAGTATTTCTGCTATAGCAAGATGTTAGACCGGGCCGTGTTGTTCCTGACCATCGCCCCGACCATGCGTTGCAACTTCAACTGCAAGTACTGCTTCGAGGGCTCCAACAAGAATCTGCCATCCATGTCCGATGAGGTTGTGGCGGGCTTGGTGCGCTACATTGGGCGGAACACGAAGAAGGAGATCTCCCTCAACTGGTTTGGCGGCGAGCCGCTGATGGCCTTCCCGACGATCCTAACCATCTGCCAGCAACTCAATGACGGGGCGGTTAAGTTCCGTTCCAGTATGGTGACGAACGGGAGCCTGCTGACTCCGAAGGTTGTCGACCGTATGGACGCGCTGCATCTCAACATGCTGCAGGTCTCGCTCGACGGCGTCGGCATGGAGCATGACAGGCGTCGCGGCTATCGAAATGGGCGCCCTTCGTTCGACGGCATTATCTCCAACCTCACCTATTTCCTGCATCACCATGAGGCGAAGGTAACGATCCAGGTCGACATCGACAGCCGGAACCCGGACGCCTATCACCATGTGCATGCCTTTATGATGCAGCGATTCCCTGATTACATGCAGCAGGGACGGCTGAAAATAGCCTGCAACCACGTGCAGAACCGCACTGGCTTCACGGGAAACGAGGCCTGTTTCAGCGACGCACAGCTGCATGCGAACGACGTGAGCAATCTTGCGGAAGGCCGGTATGCGGAGTTAATGCCCGGCTACCGGGCCTGAGTCTTCCCTGCATGTACCGGAGTGCAAGCATGTTTGCCATTGATCCCGCGGGCAACCTCTATCGCTGCTTGGAGCATCTGGGACGTCCGGAGCAGCGGATCGGCTCCGTTGTTGACGGGAAAGTATCGTTCAGCCGGTTGGCCGAGACGGCTTTCTCTACCGATCCGTTCGCCGATCCGGAGTGCGTTTCATGTGCGGCTTTCCCCATCTGTGGCGGTGGCTGCCCTATAGACAGGATCAAGACTGCCGGGAACCCCCCCAAGCCCTACTGCTCCTATCATCGGCAGTATTTAGCTGACATGCTCCCCCTGTTTTACGAACGTCAAAAGAAACATTGAATGAAGAAACTGAACCTTGAAAGAATGAACCGGAATATCGTCGCCATTTTATTCATGATCCTGGCCCTGCCGGCCCTTGCGCAGACGCCGCAGGAC
>ONHE01000028.1 GCA_900317545.1 uncultured Prevotella sp.
AAAGAGAACCGCTTTGCGATTCTCTTAGGTGGACCAGACAGGGCTTGAACCTGTGACCTCCAGATTATGAGTCTGTTGCTCTAACCAACTGAGCTACAAGTCCGACTTACGACCGAATGGCAATAAGTTTTCAAGTGCAAAGATAGTGCGTTTCGAGCAAATATGCAAATATTTCCTCAAAAAAGGTTGCTGCCTAACAGCCTGTTGGGATAATTTGACGCAAAAAGAGACTTATCAGACCGGGCGGAATGGAGTGGACCGACTATGGAGACGACACAGTTGAGGCAAAGTTAATACACTGACCAAGACAAGGTATCGGGCTGGTTAAGCCCCAAAACGCTACTAATGACGGAAGAATAAGCAGTGTCGGTGACTAACGAAACACAGTGGCAGAACGTGCTAAGGGCAGAGGGTCACATGTATGGACGTTAAATAATATTGATTGATAAAATGTTAGTGATTTTTTGAGTAACTTTGCAGCTAAAATATAAAACAAGAGACGTGAATGGATACAACAAAGGCATCAGGATACATGGCCGGACTCAGTGAGCAGGAAGTCATAGATAGTCGGCGGATAAATGGTACCAATATGTTGACCCCTCCACGCCGGACATCGCTCTGGAAGTTGTATCTTGATAAGTATCGTGACCCGATCATACAGATTTTATTAGTCGCCGCCGCCATTTCTCTGATCCTTTCATTTATCGAAAACAATTTCATCGAGACGTTCGGAATCTTTCTTGCGATTTTCTTTGCCACCTCCGTCGGTTTCTACTTTGAGCGGGATGCCGCCCGCAAATTCAACATTCTCAATGCCCTCGGCGAAGAGCAGCCTGTAAAAGTGCGTCGTGACGGAAAGGTGATGGAAATTCCAAGGAAGGATGTCGTCGTAGGCGACCTGATCCTGATTGAGACGGGCGACGAGGTTCCTGCCGACGGCCGATTGATCAAGGTGGTGGATCTCCAGATAGACGAATCATCGCTTACGGGTGAACCGGTATGCACAAAGCGATTGCAGAATGCTGGGTCGGAAGCGGAGGAAGAGACAGAGTCGACTTATCCCGCAGACATGGTACTCCGCTCAACAATGGTCATGGCCGGTAGGGGCGAGGCTGTCGTGACGGCTGTCGGCGATGCGACTGAGATCGGAAAGGTGGCTCGGAAATCGACGGAGGTGACGGGCACAAAAACACCCTTGAATCTCCAGTTGGAAAAATTGGCCAGACTGATTTCAAAAATTGGTTTTTCTGTATCCGTCGCCGCATTTGTGATTTTCCTCGTTCATGATATTCTTACGGGTGCCGTGTGGCACAGTGGCGACATCTTACGAATAGCCACCGTAGTACTCAACTATTTCATGATGTCCGTGACACTGATTGTCATGGCCGTTCCGGAAGGCTTGCCGATGGCTGTGACGCTCTCTTTAGCGCTCAACATGCGCCGCATGCTTCGTTCCAAAATTCTCGTTCGAAAGCTCCACTCCTGTGAGACAATGGGGGCAGTGACGGTGATCTGTACTGATAAGACGGGCACATTGACCGAAAATAAAATGCAAGTGTCTGACATAAAGATTGTCGGCGAAGATGACGGAAAACACCCGAAGTCCGAACTGACAGCTGAAACGGAATTTCTGGCTCAGGCTATCGCCGTAAACACAACTGCCGAACTGGACGGTGATAAGGGTATTGGAAATCCGACGGAGGTAGCCCTGCTGCTCTGGATAAAGTCCCTCGGCTACGACTATAAACAGCTTAGGGCTTCGCTGACGATCAAGGATCTGCTACCTTTCTCAACCGAACGGAAATACATGGCAGTCACAGCGGAAGTCGGCAACGTGCTTTACCGATTTATCAAAGGTGCTCCGGAGATTGTCATCGGACAGTGTCGGATGAACGAGGACACCCTCCGTGAAACCCAGAAACAGTTGCTCTGCTATCAGCGCAAGGCCATGCGCACCTTAGCGTTTGCCTTTAGACAGGAAGGTGCGGAAGACCGGTCGTTCACGTTACAGGCCATCGCGGCCATCGCTGATCCGATCCGATCCGATGTGCCTGCAGCCGTTAAGGAATGTCAGAATGCAGGTATCGAGGTGAAGATCGTCACAGGAGACACGTCGGCCACAGCCATTGAGATAGCCCGCCAGATCGGTATCTGGCCATCTTCGGTTGCGCAAGGGGAGACTGAAGCGGACGGATGCCCAAAACGGATCGACCTTTGGCACATCACGGGGGCGGCCTTCGCCAATCTCTCGGACGAGGAAGCCTACGAGCGTGTGACCACACTCAAGGTGATGTCTAGGGCTCGCCCGACGGACAAGCAGCGGCTCGTGGAACTGATCCAGCGTCATGGAGAGGTGGTGGCCGTGACGGGTGACGGTACCAATGATGCTCCTGCACTCCACTATGCGCACATCGGACTCTCGTTAGGATCAGGCACGAGCGTGGCCAAGGAAGCCAGCGACATGACACTCCTTGACGATTCGTTTGGTTCGATAGTCAACGGCGTGATGTGGGGACGGTCGCTCTATAAAAATATCCAGCGTTTCCTTTTCTTCCAGTTGGTGGTCAATCTGACGGCTCTGCTGCTGGTGCTCGGCGGCTCGGTCATCGGTACAGAGATGCCGTTGACGGTGACCCAGATCCTCTGGGTCAACCTCATCATGGACACTTTTGCTGCCCTGGCTCTGGCATCACTGCCTCCTTCGCATGAGGTGATGGGTGAACGACCTCGTCGGCAGACTGATTTCATCCTCAAAAAAAGCATGGTACGCGCCATCATTTTGTGTGGATCCCTCTTCTTCACGGTCATGTTCATCTTCCTGATCTATTGTGAGCGACGCGGACAAGCCGGTGTTGACATCCATGAACTGACCATTTTCTTCACCACGTTTGTCATGTTGCAGTTCTGGAACCTGTTCAATGCCAAGACACTTGATTCCTGTCATTCGGCTTTCCGTCATTTCGTGCTTGACCGTGGACTGATCCTTGTGCTGGCTCTCGTGCTGGCCGGTCAGTGGATTATCGTCACTTTTGGCGGCAGGATGTTCCGCACGGTCCCACTGTCTTTCGCGGAATGGATTACGATCATTGCCGCTACATCTCTCGTTTTGTGGATTGGTGAAATTTGGAGATTTGTCTTACGATGCAGAAAATAAAAAATATCATATTCGACATGGGTGGTGTGCTGGTCGGTCTTGACGGTCAACGGTGCATCCGGGCCTTTGAAGAGATCGGTGCGCACGAGATTTCCAATTATGTCAGATACCATCGCACGGAAGACCTCTTTTTCGATGCGGAGGTCGGCAACATCAGTGAGGCCGAGTTCTGTGAAGAGGTTCGGCGGATCACGGGGTGCAAGGCAACGGATGCACAGATCACCGCCGCCTGGAACTGTCTGCTCACAGAGATCCCCGACAGCAAGAAACAGCGACTGCTGGAACTGCACGACAAGTACCACCTCTATCTGCTCAGCAACACCAATGTGACGCATTGGACCCACTGTGCCGAACATCTTTTCCGTTACGGGCGATGGGGAGTGAATGACTATTTCGATGCCTGTTTCCTCTCATATGAGATGCATCTCTTCAAGCCTGATGAGGAAATCTTCCGCCAGGCGTTGCTCGAAGCCGGTATCAAGGCCGGAGAAACACTTTTCGTCGATGATCTGTCTGCCAACTGCGAGGCTGCCCGAGCACTCGGGATTCAAGTTCTCCACGAGGCGACCGGTACCGACTGGATGCATAATATCAAGTGATCATGCGTACGATCTATGTTGATAACTGTAGCGAAAGACCAGCTCCCTGCGTGGCGACTATCGGTTTTTTTGATGGTGTACACCGCGGACACCGTTTTCTGATCGACCGTGTCATAGCAACGGCACGCGACGCCGGTCTTGAGTCGACCGTGATCACCTTTGACCGCCATCCCCGTCAAGTGCTCCACAGTGACTATATTCCGCAGCTTCTCTCGACCTTTGAGATGAAGCTCCGACTGCTTGCCGCCACTGCAATTGACAACTGCGCCGTACTTAGATTTGACAAACGGCTGGCCCGTCTGTCTGCCCGTGAATTCATGGAGTATATGCTTCGCGACCGGTTGAACGTGCGCAAACTCGTCATCGGCTATGACAACCGTTTCGGACACGACCGCACCGAAGGCTTCGACGACTATGTCCGCTATGGGCGTGAACTCGGCATTGAGGTGGTGCTCAGTCCCGTTTTCGTCCTCGATGGGCTCGATCTCAGTTCGTCGCTCATCCGCAAGCTCGTCACGGCAGGTAATATAACGGCAGCCAACCGCTATCTCGGTTATCGATACAGCATTGAAGGCTGCGTCACGGGAGGATTCCAAGAAGGAAGGAAGATGGGATTCCCCACGGCCAACATTGATCTTTCGGAATCAGCGCAGCTCGTCCCCGGCTATGGTGTCTATGCTGTTACTGTTGAGGTCGATCACGATGGGCAACAGCGGGAGGGGATGATGAACATTGGTATGCGACCCACCTTCGGCGGGCAGACAGTGACACTCGAAGTCAACATCTTCCATTTCGGAGCCAATCTCTATGGTCGGATGCTGACAGTCACCTTTGCGGACCGAATCCGGGAAGAACGGAAATTCAACGATACTGCGGCACTCGCTCGCCAGCTCGCAAAAGATCAGCAACAGATAGAGCGCCAATTTGAAAAAGAGAAAGAACATGAAAAATCAAGTTGTTAGAAGCGTCAGTTCGATCATCTTCTATGTGGTGATTTACTTATTGATACAGACCGTTGTAACCTTGTCGATCGTTTTTGCGGCGCCACTGCTACGAGGCGAGGGTATGGACAGAGCTTTGGAGGCGATCCGAAGTGGCGGCATGTCGCTCGACGGCCAACTCCTCGGCGTCGCATACGTGTTGAGTAGTCTGCTCACCATCGGCATCTTCGTCAAGAGCCATTGGGCTCCTGTCTCCCGGGCCTATCTCGCCGCCCGTCCCTGGGCAACGCTCTGCTGGGTCGGCCTGTTCACGTTGGGTACTATCCTCCCGTCGGAATGGATCGTCGAACGCATCAATGTCAGCATGCCCGAGCACATGGAGCAGTTCTTTGAGCAGATCATGGGATCGCCTGCAGGCTATCTCGCCATCGGCATTCTGGCTCCTTTAGCCGAGGAAATCGTCTTCCGTGGGGCCATCCTCCGCACCTTGCTGAAGCTCTTTGACTGCCGTCTCCATTGGGTGCCCATCATTCTCTCGGCCTTCATCTTCGGTGGCATGCATCTGAATCTGGCTCAGTTTGTCCATGCCTTTGCCATCGGTATGGTGCTCGGATGGATGTACTATCGCACCGACAGCATCGTTCCGGGCGTCGTGCTCCATTGGGTCAACAACACCGTAGCTTATGTGATGTTTAATCTCATGCCGCAGATGGCTGACGGCAAGCTGATCGATCTTTTCCACGGTAGCGACCGGCTGATGGTCGGCGGACTGTTTTTCTCGCTTTGCATCCTGCTCCCCAGCCTCTACCAACTCACCTTTCGCCTCAGCAAATAGGCTTCTCTTTATATCCCTCTTATAAGTTTGTATAAAAAGTAGTCTATATAGAAAGGACATCATCCAGCGAATCTTGGCTGCAGTCAAAGGGCTTCGCAGGCCCGGATCTTTCAGAGCGTCTCTGTCTCGCTGACCTTCACGGTTCTATTATGGTGGGCACAACTGGAGAGTCAAGATATCAAGAGAGCAATTGTGCGGAAGCGACGACATCAACATGTCTGCCACATTTCTCATTGACCGACCTGCAAGATGCTGCTAACAAACAATCTGTCAAGAAAAAAACATTGAACAGCTTTATATATTTCACGTTTCTTTACAGGTTGTATTATATTTTTACTTATATTTGCAAATAATTACTAAGACCACCACAACACGTATCTGCTTATGCCTCGCAGCAGTATTTGGACTAAAATAAAGATTAAGTGGCAAGGCTTCGTCAACGCCATGAGCTACAAACAGAAAGTGGCACTGACAACTGTCAGCGGCATAGCTGCCGGGTTATTGATATTGTTTATGTATCTGTTGCGTATGCATACA
>ONHE01000145.1 GCA_900317545.1 uncultured Prevotella sp.
CTGTCCTTCTGCGTAGAACTCCTTGCGATATTCCTTTTCGAGCTGTGCCAACCGGTCGCCTTCTGAGCTGAGAGTCACGTCATCGAGTCCCCTCGCGGCACGGATGGCATTCAGATAGCGTGCGGCCATGGCGAGGTCGGGTGCGGACTCGGCGGCGATGTAGTACATTTCAGCCAGTCGGATCAGCGGCATTGTGTTCTTCAGGGCAGGCGACTTGAGATTGTCCTGACCGTATTTCAGGGTCACAGCACTGCTACTACTGATGTTGAAGGCCACGCCGTCGCGGATGCGGATGTCGTTCAGGCCATCAACAGCTGTATCGAATATCTGATAGAGACGATTGACATCCATGAGCACGTAGTAGTTCCAGCTGGCCAGTTCGAAGTCGTTGGTGACCTGGTCAGGGAAAGTTTCGGCATCCATGTTCAATGCAAAGATCAGTTCGGTGGAGAAGAGTCGGTCCTGCGCATTGTCAGTGACTAACGTGAAGATGGCACTTCCGTTGCTGCGGCGGGCATCAATCACCTCAAGCGCATACTTGAGTGCGTTGGCCTTATCGCCCTTCCACTGGTAGACGCGTGCCAGTTCGGCCTTGACGGCATATTTGTTCATGCGGTTGAAACGATTGGAGAGGAAGCTGTTGCCGTCGGTTCCGGTGGTGGGGAAGGATATGCTCATCGAGTCGGCTTCAAGGCTGATCTCGGCCCGCCTGAGGTCTGCGATGACGCTGTCGATGACGGCCGAGGCGGGCAGGAGCTTGGTTTCCTTGCTGTTGAACTGTGTCCTGTAGGGGATGGAGGGCGAAGCTGCATGCTGCGAATAGATGGGGCCGAACATCCGGAGCAGGTCGAAGTAGAGGAAACTGCGCAGTGCGATAGCTTCACCACGAATGATCTCTTTCAGTCCGGCGGTACGAATGTTGGCGCCGTCCTTATCGATCCGCTGGAGCAGATTGTTGAGATTGGCAATGAGATTGTAGCTTCCAGCCCAGAAAGCGTTGGTGTATCCTTCAGTCTTTGTGGATGGATAGGTGTACCACGTGGGTTGTCCATAGTCGGCATTCTGGTTCTGGCTGTTGACGTAACGCTGTGCAATCTGGTCCATAAAGCCGTAAGTCAGCTCGCGTCCGTATAGGGTTGCGTCACACATCTTTATATATACGCCCGTGAGCGCTTCCTTAAAGCCTTGCTCTCTTTGATAAAGTTGGTCCTCGTCTACGTTGGTCTTGGGCTCCACGTCGAGCCAACTGTCGCATGCGGAGAGCGTCAGTGCCGCCGCTACCATCATGCCATATATCATCTTCTTCATATCTTTCTTCATTAAAAGGTTAAACTCACATTCATCGATACCTGTCGTGACATCGGGTAAGTGATGCCTCGTTCCTGCTTGATGGTGGACCAGTGGAAGATATCTTCGAGGTATAATCCTACTGTGGCCGAGCTGAGTCCAAGGCGCTTGATGAATGGCTCGCGGCGGCGTTCGAATCGATACTGTAGCGTGGCGGTATTGAGCACTAATTCGTTGCGATTCATGACGAACCGGCTGCTGGCCTTTGTCTGTGCGCCGTTAACGGCTTCGGTCACAGCCTTATACTTAGCGATATCGCCCGGTTGGAGCCATCTGTCGGTGTAAGCACGTATGTCTACGTTGTACCGGAGATTGGCGTTCTCAACCTTGTCGAGCAATGTGCGGTTGTAATATTGCCCTCCTAAGTAGTAGCGTGATGCCACGGTGAGCGACAATCCGCGCCAATTGGCGTTCAGGGCGATGGTACCTGCCAAGTCGGGTTCTGTGTCGCCGACAGGCACCATGTCTGCTGCGTTCCATACGCTTGTGCGGTTGCCATCCTTGTTGAGGAACACCTCACGGCCCGTGATGGGGTCGATGCCCAAGGAGCGGACGGCCCATATCATGGTCTGCGAATAGCCTTCGACATAGCGCGGCATGGGTCGGGAGAGCCTGTTGGGATTGGACGTGTCTTCATAGAGCTGTGCCTCGTTGCGGATCTTCAGTGCGTTGGAGATGCGCTTGATGGTGTTCTTGTTGTGGCTTCCGTTGAAGAGGATGTTGAAGTTGAACTGTTTGCGCACGTTATTGTAGGGCATCACTCGCAGCGTAAGCTCGTAGCCTTCGTTGGAGATGTTGCCCAAGTTGTCCTTGACGGTGGTGAATCCGACCGACGGAGCGAGCGAATAGTCGATAAGCGTGTTCTCCGTGAGACGGTTATAATATTCGATGCGGCCCGAGAGGATGCGCTTCCACATGTTGAAGTCGATTCCTGCGTTGAAGGCTTTTGTCTTCTGCCACTTGAGGTCGGGATTGCCCATGCCGTAGAGCACGGTTCCTACGACGTCCGAACTCTGATAGAGCCGCATCATGTTGGCATAGGTATACATCTGCAGGGCCTGATAGGAGGAGAAGGTCTGTGTGCCGGTTATACCGTAGGTCAGACGCAGGACGAGCTCGTCGAAGAATCGTGCCTTGCGGACAAACTTCTCCTTGTCGGCATTCCATCGCATGCCGGCCGACCAGAAGGGGGCGTATCTGTTGTTCTTTCCGAACTGCGACGAGGCGTCGACGCGGATGTTGAAGTCGGCTGCATAGCGCTGGTCGTAGGTGTAACTTGCGGTGGCCACGCCTCCGAAAGCACGTGTCTTGCTCTCGCTCCCGGTCGTGCTGTTGGCCTTTACGCCGAGGAAGACGTTGTCCATGTTGTCATTGGGGAATCCCGTCTGATAGACGCCGGTGGTGGTGTAGTTGCTTTCGCTGATGCTGTAGCGCCCGAACAGCGAGAGGACATGGCGCTGCCTGAACACCTTATTATAGCTGGCGGTGAAGGCCAGCTCGTAGTTGGTGTGGTCATTGTGGGTCCATCGGTAGGATCCTTTCTGGCTGAGGTCGGTCACGGTGATAAAGCTGCTGTGGTTGGCCGACTTGAATATGTCGACGTCGCCGTTGCCCTTGGTGATGTTGAAGTCCATGGCGAGCATCACGGACTGTATGGGCCGGTATTCGACACGGAAGGCATCGCGGATGGTGAAGTCGGTGCTGCGGTCGAAGGTGTTGAACTGCGTGTCGTACATCGGATTGCCGACGGTCATGCCGGCCGACAAAGTGTAGTTGCCCGAGAGGATCTTCCGCTCGAGGTAACGCTGTATGTTGCCGTCGGCATCATAGATTCTGTAGTAGGGATTGAGCAGCGTATAGGTGCTGAAGTCGCCGTAGGGGGAGGTGCGGTCCGACTTGGAGTAGTCGGCGTAGGCGATGTTGCTGATGAGCAGACCTTTGTAGCGGTAGCGGATGTCGAGGCTTGCGCTCTTGCCGTAGACGCCGGTCTCCTTCATCACACCCGGCGCCTGGCTGATGCCGGCGTAGAGTTTGTAGCGCAGGCTCTCGTCTCCTCCCTCGAGCGTCAGGCCGTGCCGATGGTTGAAGACGGTGTGTACGGGCTGCGAAAGCCAGTAGGTATTGACGCCGCGCTCGATCTCGAGGAGCTTCCACCGATAGGAGTTGTAGCGGTTGACTGCATTGTCATCGCCTCCGATGGGATCATAGAAGCCTGCGCGCTGCTCGATTTCGAGTTTCTGGGCCGCATTGAGCAGGTTGTAGTCAGACAGGTCGGGGTACTCGATCTTGTAGCTTCCGTTGTAGGTGACGCGCAGCTGGCCCGTGGCCGGGGCCTTGGTCTCGACGATGACGACCCCGTTGGAGGCCTGCGATCCGTAGATGGCCATGGCGGCCGCATCCTTGAGGAGGGTGACGCTTCCGATCTGTTCGGGATCGAGGTCCATGATCTTGGTCACGGCGACACCGATGATGCCGTCGAGCACGAAGAGCGGTTGGTTGGGGCGGGTGTCGATGTCACCACGCATGATGACGGTCTCCTCGGTGGAATAGTCGCCCATGCTGGCCTGTCCGCGCATGTTGAAATCAGGGACCGAATTGGGATTGGAGCCCGACATCATGTTGTCTCCGATGCGGAAGCCCGGGTCCATCAGCTCGATGGCATTGAGCACGTTGCCCGACGAGAACTTGCGCAGCTCGTCGCCGGTCATCTTGGCAGCCGATCCGGTGAAGCCCTCCTTCTTGCGCTGGAAGATACCCGTCACGACGACGTCATCGATGTTCTGCACGAAGGGTTTCAGCGTGATCTTCATGTTAGTGGCCGCACTGACGATCGTGGGATACATGCCGAGGCACGAGACGGCGAGCTTCTCGCCGGCCCGCACATCGTCGATCGTGAACCGCCCGTCGACATCCGTCACCACGGCACGCTTCGTCTCGCCGACGCGGATGGTGGCCCCGATGAGCGTCTCGCCCGTGTTGGCGTCGACGACCGTACCCGTCACGCGGATCATCCCCGTCGCCTGCCGGGTCCGCCGGATGTTGACGGTGCGTCCGTTGACGGTGTAACCGAGCGGCTGACCGGCCAGGATGACCGTCATGGCCTCGCTGATGGACGCGTCGTGGAGCTCGCCCGTGACGCTGCAATTCTTCACATCGTCGTAGGCGAAGACAAACTTGTAGTCCGTAGTCTTCTCGATCCGCTTCAGGACTGACGGCAGCGGCTCGTTCTGAAACTTCATCGTGATGCCTTGCGCCCACACACACAGACTCAGCGTGCACGCAAAAAGCAAAGTAATGATTCGTTGTCTCTTCATACTGAATCTCTCTTATATTTAAAAAAATGGTAGGTTTTTGTTAATGATACAAAACAAAAACTAAAAAGGTTACGGTCTGATCATCTTTTTTTTAGTTTTCGTTTACATCCGCAGCCTCAAGCCTCCGGATATCGGACAGACAAGAAGCAGGCACGCGCCGACAGCCCAATCGGGCCGTCGGGGGAAGACGCTGCGGGATGCGCCCGAAACGCCCGCCGTAACCGACTGATACACAAAGCGTTGGCAGAGCTATCCTTTCGGGCCTCCAAAGCATAGCTC
>ONHE01000147.1 GCA_900317545.1 uncultured Prevotella sp.
AACTTAAACTCAAACATATATAAATCCACTTTGACACCCGTAGAACACAAATATAGATACTACCCAATCCTTTCCGCTGTAATGGCGTGCATTTTTACTTCCCTTGTGGCGATAATTTAACTCGTTACCGCTTTCAATGGAAGGAAGAGGCACATCTTTACTATTAGGTTGAGATTATGTTTTAAACATTGTTGTCTGTAATATCCCCGTTGTAATGGTGTTACCACGCTTTGGCAATGCTGTTACACAGACCGTGTACCCAGATTACACAAGGCTTGGCACGAACGCTTCAGTTGCCAATAGCTTTCATTAGCCTGTCTACGGCGGCATTTATCATATCCTTTGTGCCACTGCCGTCAGTGACATAGCGGACTACCATCTTGCCGTAAGCCACTGCATTGCGCAGCTCCTCGGGTGATGAGTCTTCAGTATTTCCTGCACGGCGGAGCAGTGCAGAAAGGAGATAGAGGTCTTCCATCTCAGCGAGATTGCCGGGGCGCATCGTGTTGATAGCCTTGTTGAGGTTTGCAGTTGCCGACTCCACATCATCCGACTTGAGATCAGAGATTGGAGATTTATGGTTTATTATTTGCCGCGCTGATTCCTTTGCCTCAACCATGCGCTTGTAACCATAGGGAGCCCAAGGCGCATAGTCTGGAACTTTCTTTTCCATCGCATTCCAGCGGCTCTGCTCATCCACACGCTCGTTGGCCAGAGAGAGGAGGGATTCAAGTTCTGTCAGGTCAACCGCCTTTGACTTTGAACTTTTAGCTTTGAACTTTGAACTTTGGAGACGGTAATAATGGGTAGAGTTCTCATTGCGCATGTAGTCAGGCAGAAAACGATTACCACTTAACACCTTGCCTCTTGCCAAATCTTCAACATTCAGCGTTGCCTGCTTCCAGGTTGTCACACCTGTACCTGTCAAACAAAGCGGGCCATACATCACAACACCCGTCCAAGCCGACTTCAACGGAGTTCCGTCAACACTTGCCACCTCTGCGGGGAGTTTGTCCATGCCATACTCTATATGCGTGGTGAACGGCATTACGACCTCAACCTTATCCTTCGAAGTCCACAGGCGGTAAGGTATGGTAACATACGAGCTTGGCTGATACGTCTTCTGCACGTTCCTACCGTTCAGCAAAACCTTAAAGCCTTTTGTTGCCCAATAAGGGATACGAAGCTTGAGGGCAAAAGCTGCCGACCCATTTATTATTATGTGTGATTTCTGCGTCGGCCATTCACAATCTTGAATAATAGTTATGCCTTTATCCTTCCAGTGCAAGACAGTCGGCATATATAGTGCCACCCACAAAGTACTGTCATTGTGAAAATAAGTCGCTTGCTGGTATTTTGTATGATTCTCAGAACCAGTACCGCCACAACATGTCGACTGAGGAGTCTCATTGCCAAAAGACTTTGTGGCGTTAAGGCCGACCGCATACTGGTATGTCGTCTGATATTTATCGGGATTGAGCGATCCTATTATCTGGTTGTAAAGCCCACGCTCATAATAGTCCATATAGCCTGCATCATCAGGGTTGTACTCATTCAAATCCTTTGTCAACTTTAGCAGGTTGTAAGAACAACACGTCTCATTCAGTTCGGGATTTGCCTGAGCCTCACCCTCTTGCATCCCATTGGTAGCCATAGAAAGCACTTGCGTATAAGGTTGGCGGAACATCTCACCATTGCCCACACCGCCAGTGGCATACATATATCTGCCTTGCACAAGAGACCAGAAGTTTTGTGCTATATTATAATAATAAGGTATATGGTTGCTCTTGTAGGAACGCAAAGCTCCAACGATCATCGGGATGTGCTGATTGGCATGGCGCGTTCGTATAACATCGATGTTACGCGCCAACGGCTCGTAAAATTTTGGTGCATCAAAGCAGTTGGCAGCCTCAATGAGCTTTGCCTTGTCGCCTTTGTCAGCCACCATTTCGGAAAGGCGTGACAAGCTCTCCTGAATACCACCGACCTCACCGGCAATATACATGTCCCACATCTCATAGCGGTTGCCGGGGGTGGCACGCCGTTCAACTTGTGTGCCATCCTTCTTGACATACGTACGATAATGCATACGATTCCATACCCACAGCCCCATGTCCTTAGCGATGAGCAAAGCCTTATCTGCAATTGCCTTGTCATCAAAATATGTAGCAATGTCGATGAGTCCGGCAAGCTGCTTATGGATAGAATAATAAGGTGCCCATACCCAATCAGCGTTGTTGTATGGACGATACAACTCTACAAGCGCGCAATGCTGTGCTGGAATGGCATTGAGATAACCATAACCATATTTTTCGGGATGTTTCTTGTATTCATCGAATGCTGCCCAAGTGCCTTTCATGTCCTTAAGCTCGCTCTCGGGCGCAAAATCGCGTGCCTCCCAATACCTTCCCAAAGAATCGCTGTAAACAAAGGTCTTCTCCTGGCAAGCGCGTAGCTCGTTGACCATGCGGGTGATATTCTTTCCAAGTATTTCTTTCTGTTGAGGGACATTGGTCACCGCGTAGGCTTGGGCTATAGCCGACATATAATGTCCGGAACCGTGACCTTTCAACTTTGTATAAGGAGAATCCCAACCATCAGAAAGCGTATAGCCATCCGTTGGCATATTGTAAGTGTCACGATAGTTGTACAGCTGTTGGGTGACATCCCAAGAGCATATCTCACGCAAAGCCTCATCCCGATTGTGGGTAAGGCGATTGTTGCCATTGATGGTGACATCACTTAGCGGGAACGTATAAGCCACTTCCTTGGAAGGCGTGGCGTAAGTGCCGCTTACGACCGTTATATCCGCCGTTATCGGATATCCGTTGTCTGTGGTCTCATCACCTACTACATACCCTTTAAGCTTGTAGCTGCTTCCTGCTGGATGGCACTCTGCGTCAGCCTCCCATTGCTCAGTAGCCAGCGGCGCATTCATCCATCTCACCTGACTATATTCAGAACAGCCATCACTATAGGTCACCCAAACATGATTGGGCAAGCGAGGGACTGTTCCTACAGGACAATTGACCTTCACGGTAGCAACCTTCTTGATGCTGCGCGCAGCAACACCGGCCCATAAGGGGCAAGATAGCAAAGCTATGATTACAAGTAGTTGTCGGACATGCATAAGCAATACTTTATTGTGCTTTTGGAGTTAGTAGGGCAAAATTAAACAAAAAAATGATTGAACCGTGCAAATATCGTCCAAAAATGATGAAAATATCGTCCAACAAGCATCTTTTTAGACTAATTTGCATCATTCTATACGTTAATTTCATCACTTGCCATCAAAAATAATTATTTTTGCAAACAGAAAACTAAAATCAACACCCATGCGCAAAACAATCATCACTGCATTGGCCGCATTGACATTGCTACCAGCCAGTGCGCAAAAGAAAAGCATATCAGGCGGCTATCCTATCATGCCCGTGCCATTCACGTCGGTAAAAGTGTGGAACAACACCTTCTGGGGACAGCGGCTTGAGACTTCGCGCAATGTCACCATTCCACTCGCCTTCAGCAAATGCGAGTCGGAAGGTCGTTACAAGAACTTTGAGCGTGCAGCCGACAATCGGAAGCATCCGTCGGACAAGTACAACGTGAAAAAGCTTATGCCCTACAGCTTCGACGACACCGATCCTTACAAGACGATTGAGGGGGCGGCCTATATTCTGCAGACTTATCCTGACAAGAAGCTAAAGGCATACGTAGACTCCGTCATAGACATTATCGGCACGGCCCAAGAGCCCGACGGCTATCTCTATACCACGCGCACGCAAAATTTCATCCACCCGCATCCCTGGGCCGGCCCGAAGCGGTGGAGCAAGGAGGAAGACCTCAGCCATGAGCTGTACAATCTCGGACACCTTATAGAAGGAGCGGTAGCTCACTGGCAGGCAACAGGCAGCCGCAAGCTCTTGGACATCGCTTGCCGATATGCTGACTGTGTGGTAAAGGAAGTTGGTCCCAACCCAGGCCAGGCGTGTGTAGTACCTGGACACCAGATAGCGGAGATGGCGCTTTGCAAGCTCTACCTTGCCACCGGACAGAAGAGATATCTCGATGAAGCCAAGTTTCTGCTTGACTATCGTGGCAAGACAGAAATCAGACAAGAATATTCACAGAGTCACAAGCCGGTAATCGAACAGGACGAGGCTGTGGGGCATGCCGTCCGTGCCGCTTACATGTACGCTGGCATGGCAGACGTTGCCGCGCTTACCGGCGACACTGCGTACATTCATGCCATAGATCGCATTTGGAATAATATTGTCTCTAAAAAACTGTATATCACAGGTGGCATCGGCGCAACCAATAATGGCGAGGCCTTCGGCGCCAACTATGAACTGCCCAACATGAGCGCATACAACGAGACATGCGCAGCCATAGGCAACGTTTACGTAAACTACCGCCTGTTCCTTCTCCACGGCGAGAGCAAATATTTTGACGTACTGGAGCGTACGCTCTACAACGGACTAATTGATGGTGTGTCATTAGACGGAGGTGGTTTTTTCTACCCCAATCCGCTTGAAAGCATGGGACAACACCAGCGAAAGGCATGGTTTGGCTGCGCATGCTGCCCAAGCAACATCTGCCGTTTCCTCCCATCGCTACCTGGTTATATCTATGCCGTCAAAGACCGCAATGTCTACATCAACCTCTTCTTGAGCAACAGTTCCAATCTCACCGTTGCAGGAAAGAAGGTGGCTCTGAGCCAAGACACACGCTATCCGTGGGATGGCGACATCGTCATAAAGATCGACAACAACAAGGCCGGGACATTTGCCTTGAAAATCCGCATTCCCGGCTGGGTAAAAGGCCAGCCCGTTCCCTCAGATCTTTATTACTATAGCGATGGCAAACACCTTGCCTATACCGTGACTGTAAACGGCAAGACTGCGGATGCAGCCCTTACCGACGATGGCTATTACACCATTGCCCGCCAATGGAAGAAAGGCGACGTGGTGCGTGTGCATTTCGACATGGAAGCGCGTACAGTGCGTGCCAATAATAAGGTAGCAGCCGACCGAGGACAAGCCAGCATTGAGCGTGGACCTGTCGTCTATGCCGCAGAATGGCCGGACAACAACTTCAACATTCAAAATGTGCTGTTGAACCAGCAGCCTACATTCACCACTGGCACAATGCCTTACGCGGCATTCATTGCCGACTCGCTAAAGAACAAGCAAACACAATATAGAAAACTCCACATCGAAACACTCACCACACCTGCGCAAGCCCTTGTTTTCGGCAAGGACGGCAAACTATCCACAGCAGATGTCAGTCTGAAGCTCATCCCCTACTTTGCATGGGCTCATCGTGGCAATGGTAACATGAAAGTGTGGCTTCCACAGGATGTATCAGCAGCACGCCCGGCAAAACCTGCGACACTCGCCTCAAAACCAGCGGCCGAATGACGAAGAACAGGGCGGATTTTCAACACCTTAAGTAAGGGCCGCCAAAAGCATAGCTCCGGGCAGCCAAAAGCATAGCTCCGGGCGGCCCAGAGGATAGCTCCGGGCGGCCCGGAGCATAGCTTTTCGTTGACGGCAGAAATCCTATGGGAACAGAACCGAAAAAATATGGCTGGCAGATATCATTTCAAAGCCGACTAAAGACACCCGTGAGGGCGCAAACGACGGATGCCACGACCAAACGGCGAGCACTGAAGCGGACGGTCTGCACAACTCATTCGACACCCAATTGGCAGATCAGTTGCTGTACGTAACCGCGTTCCCAATCGTCGGTGTGATATTTCCGGTCGCCATACTTGAGCACGTCCACGTCAATCTTCACGATCCCCTTCAAGCGGTTGGCCTTTGTGTTGCCAATCTTGGTTTCCAACCGCTTCAGGGCCTGTTGCACCTGATTATAACCGTGCCCCGTGTATCCCACCGCCAAACAATTCAGAAAACGCCCCGACGCGATACCGATCGGGGCAGTCCAGAGTTCGCCTGAGAAGGTGACATTCTTAAACATGCTTGCCAGCAATTGTTTGGCCATCGCCATATTGGATTCCGGATCCGTGTTGGATCCCAAGGCCAAGACCAATTTCGTCATTTCGTTCATAACAGAATCTGATTCAAAGATTATGGATTTAATTGCCCGACAGCACGAAATCCATTGCAAATATAGCGATTTTTCTGATTCAGCCTTTCGTTTTCGCTTCATTTTTTCTTTCCTCATGGATCAGAACCACATATTCTTCATTCACGATGCTGCACGTCTCAATATTTTTACGTATCTTTGTCTCCGACAAACAGGACATCATGAAGAAATCCGCCCTTGCACTCCTTTGCCTCCTCCTGTCCGTGCAGGCCATTGCACAAATGAGGTGGAACCAGCAATATCAGACCTATATCGATCAATATAAAGACTTGGCCATCCGCGAGATGCAACGCTACCGCATCCCGGCAAGCATCACGCTTGCCCAGGGGCTCTTTGAGAGTCGCGCAGGCCTGAGCGATCTGGCCATCAAGGGCAACAATCACTTTGGGATCAAATGCCACGGGTGGACGGGGCGGTCGGTATTTCATGACGATGACGCCAGGCAGGAGTGTTTCCGGGCCTACGACAACGCCTTCGAAAGCTTTGAAGATCACAGCAAGTTCTTGGCGAACAACCAGCGCTACAGCCGCCTCTTTGCACTCAAAACGACTGACTACCGGGGCTGGGCGCAAGGGCTCAAGGCGTGTGGATATGCCACCAACCCCAACTATGCGAACAAGCTGATCGAGATCATCGAACTCTATCGGCTCTACCAATATGACACGGCGAAAGGTTATGACAGATTTATGGTGCAGCGGTCAGGCACTGACAAGCCCGTCACTCCGGGCGGGACGCTCCACCCCATCTATATCTACAACAAGAACTATTATCTCTATGCACGCGAGGGAGACACATTCAAGGATATCGGGAAGGAAGTCGGCATATCTTACAGAGCCATAGCTAAATACAACGAACGAGACCGGCGGGATGTGCTCCATCAGGGAGAGGTCGTCTATCTGAAGAAGAAACAGAAGAAGGCAGAAAAGACCTTCAAGCATCGGCCGCACATCGTGCGTGCGGGAGAGAGCATGCATGACATCGCCCAGAAGTACGGTATCAGGCTGAAGAGTCTTTACAAGAAGAACCGACTTCCGAAGGATTACCAGATCAAGGTGGGTGACAGTCTACGCGTTTATTGATCATTCAAACTTTAACTCGACGAATATGAAAACATCATTGATTGCCATTCTATGCGCCTGGTGCACGCTGTCGGCATCAGGACAGTCGTTTGACACTTATTTTACGGACAGGACCTTGCGTATAGACTATAATTTTTCGGGCAATGTCGATCATCAAGAAATTGCCGTTGACGAATTGGAGGTTTCGCCCGGATGGTATGGCAAGCGCCGAAGGCTGGCCGAACTGCCGGTAGAAGGCAACGGCCAGATCACCGTCAAGGACCATCGCTCGGGCCGCGTGATCTATCGCAACTCCTTTTCAACGCTGTTCCAGGAATGGCTCTCCTACCCCGAAGCGCAGCATTCGAAGCGAGCCTTTGAGAATGTCTTCCTGGTGCCGATGCCGAAAGACACGGTGGATATTACCGTCGACCTGCGCAACAACCGCCGTGAGGTGATGGCCACCATGACCCACCGCGTGGTCCCGACCGACATTCTGATCAGGCACATCGGCGAGAAGAATGTCACGCCCTATACCACCGTCCAGAAAGCTGCCGACACCACAAACTGCATCCATATTGCCTTTGTGGCCGAGGGCTATCGGCAGGAAGAGATGTCCATCTTCCTTCGGGACACCCGGACGGCCGTCGAGGCACTGTTCGCCCACGAGCCTTTTAAAGGACTGCGCGACCGATTCAACATCATCGCCGTCCAGTCGCCCTCACAGGAGAGCGGGACAAGCGAGCCTTCGAAAGGCATTTGGAAGAACACAGCCCTGCACTCCCACTTTGACACATTCTACAGCGACCGCTATCTGACAACCCTCAACCTGAAGGACTTACACGACTGGCTGGCAGGCACGCCCTACGAGCATATCATCGTGCTGGTCAACACGGAGAAATACGGTGGCGGCGGCATCCTCAATTCCTACAATCTCTCAATGACCCATCACCCGGCCTTCAAACCCGTCGTAGTCCATGAGTTCGGACACAGCTTTGCCGGCTTAGCCGACGAATACGCCTACGAGGCCGAGGCCATCCCGATGTATCCCCATGACGTGGAGCCATGGGAGCAGAACCTGACTACCTTGGTCAACTTTACGGGCAAGTGGGAAAACATGATCCCCAAAGGTACGCCCATCCCTACACCGCCCAGCAAGGACATGAAGCAGATCGGAGTCTTTGAAGGCGGGGGCTACAGCCTCAAGGGGGTCTACCGCGGATGTCAGGACTGTCGGATGCGCACCAATGAGAATCCCGAATTCTGCCCAGTTTGTCGCCAAGCCATCACCCGGCTGATCGACTTCTACACGAAATAAGCCGCCCGAGCATGTCCCGTTCCGGCCGGCCATCCATTTGGAAAAGGCTGTTCGTCAGCAGCCTGACAGTCATCTTCTGCCTGCAGATCCATGCAGGGCAGCCGGAAGACAAAGACCGGTTGGGCATGGCGATAGAGTACTTCCAGAGTGGCAAATACCATGAGGCCTTGCTGATCTTTCAGGATTTGGACAGGAAATACAAGCTGAGCCCACGGTTTCGCGGCTATATCGGGGTCTGCTACTATTACGAATGGAATTACGAAGAGGCCTGCAAATATCTTGATGCGATGCTTCCCGAATTGGAAATCTTCGCTCCCCATGAGCGTTCCGTCTACTATTTTTCGGCTGCAAGCAGTCACTTCCAACTGAAAGAGTACCGGGCGGCTATCCCGCTCTATGAGAAAATGCTCACCGTATGCTATGAAAACGAGAAACCGGAGACTTTCTATCAGTTAGGATTCTGCTACATGTTCATCGACGACTGGTTCAATGCGCGTGACTGTTTCGTCAGTGCGCTGGCCTATTACACGCGTTTCCTCAACCGCCCTGACCAACATGCGCGTATGCAGCAGATCAGAAATATGATCAAAGGATGCGAGGAAAAGATGAACAGATGAGAGGATGAGG
>ONHE01000148.1 GCA_900317545.1 uncultured Prevotella sp.
ATGACTACAGCCCCGTCGATGATGATACCAAAGTCAATGGCACCCATACTCAGCAGATTGGCGCTCATGCCACAGAGGTGCAGAGCGATGAAGGCGAAGAGCAGGGCCAGCGGGATGACAGAAGCCACGATGACCGTGGTGCGCCAGTCCTTCATAAACAGCAGGACGACGAGAGTGACGAGGATGATGCCCTCCAGGACGTTGTGCATCACCGTGCTCACGGCGAGGTTGACAAGGTCCTCACGGTCGTAGAATGGTACTATCTTTACGTCCTTAGGCAAGTCGTCGCGCTGAATCTCGTCGATCTTGCTTTTCAGTGCCTTGATGACTTCTTCTGTATTCTCGCCTTTGCGCATGACGACGATGCCCTCCACGACATCATTGTCTTTGCCGCGCCCTACCTGTCCAAGCCGTGGCTGGCAGCTCTCGTGTACGGTGGCGAGGTTGCGTACAAGAATTGGCGTACAGCCGATATTTTTCACGACGATGTCACCGATCTCACGCACATTGTTGATGAGTCCGATACCACGCACCACATAGGCTTGCGAGCTGCGCTCAATGACGTCGCCACCGACGTTGACGTTGCTGTTGGCGATTGCCTGATAGAGTTCAAGCGAGCTGACGCCGTAGGTAGCGAGCTGGTTGGGATTGACACTGACCTCAAACGTCTTCACCTCACCGCCAAAACTGACGATGTCGGCAATTCCCGGCACCGACCTGAGCTTGCGCTCGATGACCCAGTCCTGAAGCGTCTTCAGCTCGCGCACCGACCGATTGTCGCTGCGCAGGGTGTAGCGATAGATCTCGCCCGTAGGTCCTGACAGCGGCTGCACGTCGGGCTCCACGCCCTCGGGCAGGTCGGCATCGTTGAGCAGGTTATAGACCTGCTGACGCGCGAACTCGTCATCGACATGATCGTCGAAGCACACCGTGACCACGGAGAGACCGAAGAGCGTGGTAGAGCGGATGTCGGTCTTCTTCTGCACCGAGTTCATAGCAATCTCGATGGGTATGGTGACAAACTTCTCTATCTCCTCGGCAGAGCGTCCGGGCCACTGCGTGATGATGGTCACCTTGGTGTTGGTGACATCAGGGAAGGCGTCGATGGGTGTCTGGCGTAAACTCACCACACCCATGACCACCACGGCAAGGGTGACCACGAGAATGAGGTACTTGCGCTTGAGCGAGAAGGCGATGATGAAATCTATGAACTTATTCATTGCCCAAAGTATTAAAGACCAACAATGCATTCTTGCTCACGACTTTCTCTCCGGCGTGCAGTCCGCTGACGACATAGGCATAATCGCTGCCCACATGCTCGGTCCTGACGGGCTGACGGCGGTAGCGGTCCTTGACCTCGGCGACGACCACATAGTCGGTGCCGCCGTCAAAGACGATGGCTTTGGCTGGCACACGGCACGAGGTTTTACCACCTTTGCCGGTGCTCACGTGCACTGTGGCGAACATCCCCGGGCGCAGCAGGCCGCGGCGGTTCTCGAGCGTGATGCGCACCTTCATGGTCTTGCTCTCGCTGTCGAGTACGCGGTACACCTTATCTATATAGCCACGAAACGTCACATCGTCGTAGGCCATCGTGGTGACGGTGACCGGCGCACCCTGGCGAATTCTGGCAATGTCGCTCTCGTAGACATCGGCGATGACCCACACACGGCTGAGGTTAGCAATCTCCAGCGCCTCGCCGCCGTCACCGCTGTCCTGACCTACATAGCTGTCGTTATAGATATTCTTTGCCGTGACATAGCCGCTGATGGGCGACCGCAACACAGCAGTGGCCTTACCGCCAAAGCCATTGATGCCTGCCACAGCCGACAGACGGCTGCGCTCGCTGCGTGCCATGAGCAGTTGTTCGCGTGCTTCGGCCACCTCTTTGTCCGACACCATGCCGGAGCGGTGCATGTCCTGCTTCATCTGATAGTCGCGCTCAGCCATCTTGATCTGTGCGTTGGCATCGGCGAGTCCTTTGTTGTAGTCGGCAGCCTCTTCGCTATGAATCACAGCGAGGCACTGGCCACGCCGCACGGCATCGCCCACCTCGACGGAGAGTCCGCTCACACGTCCCGAGCAGGGAATGAACAGTTTACGCACCAGACTCTCGTCACAACTCACATCGCCGTTGAGCGTGAGCTCATCACTGTAGGAGCCGGTTGTCACGGCCGTGGTCTCCACCACTTCATTGCGCAACGACCCGTAACTGTAGGGCTGCGCCTTCTTCGCTTTTGGCGAACAAGAAGCCAGGCTGAGCAGCCCGGCGAGAAAAAGCATGTTCCGTATCATAATCTTCTTTATTTTTTTTAATTTCCTGCAGCAAGGACCGTTTTTTTTTGAAAAAGTCCGTCCTTGTTTACTTGCCGTTCATTTACCGTCTGTTCTCGCGCTGGAATTCGGCTACTGATGATGGTCGGCAATTGTCAGCCAATCGGCCCATAATTGTCAGCCAATCGGCTCCCAAATGCCAGCACGCATCAACATCGAGCCTCGCAGAAATGCAGATTCCATCGGCTTTGATGAAAAACCCACCAACTGACGGATGATTCATTCTCCCCACGTCAACTTGAGCCGTTCGGCAGCCTGCAGCATCTGGCTCTTTGCGTCGAGGCGGGCGAGCATGGTGTCGCGATAGTTGGCATAGAGGTCGACAAACTCAATGAGCGTGATGTGGCGGTTCATAAACTGCTGTTCGGCGGCGTTGAGCATCTGGCCGAGCTGCGTGTCGAGCTCCGACGTGGGCTCATTCAGCTGTTTGAGATACATCCTCACGATGTCGAGGTCGGCCCGGCGCTGCTGCAGAAGGGCAAGCCGCTGACGGTCGGAGGCTACGACGGCCTGGTCTACGGCCGCCTGTGACGAGCGGATATTGCCCCGGTTGCGGTTCCACAGCGGCACGGCCACGCTCAGTCCGACAGCGAAGAAGTTGTGGCCGATGTTGCCGTTCTTGTCATATTCTCCTTGCAGGGCAATCTGTGGCAGCGACTGACTATGCTGCCATCGGAGGGCATGGCGCGCAGCCTCGGTCTGATGGGTCATCTGCTGCATCTCAGGCAGGTTGTCCACGGCAGCCGAAGCCTTGTCGCTCTGTAGGGCAAGGCTGAGCGCGGAGGCAGTCCCGATGCTTGCGTCCTCATCGAGTTCAATGGTCAGAGGCTCGTCAGCCGGCAACACCAAGAGCTGACGCAACTGTGCTGCAAGGGCAGAAGCCGCAAGGAGTAGGTCGGCGCGCGACTTGCGCAACTGATAGACCATCGTTGCAATGCGCTGCGTCTCCATGGTGGCGATGTTGCCCTTGTCGCTCTGCTCGCGGTAAGCAGCAAGGACCTTCTCTGCCGAGGCTATCTCCTCGTCATATACTTTGGCCTGCTGCTGTTGGTAATAGAGGTCGATCATGGCTGTGTGAACTTCCGTGCGCAGATCGCGGTGGATCACAGTCTGCTGACTGGTGGACGCCTTCAACAGCGCCGTGCTCTGTCTGACCTGCTCGGCATGTTGTCCGCCAATGGCAAAGGGCTGCGACACTTGCACGTCGACCTCACCCGTACTGCCGGAGTCGAGCCACCGGTGGTTGTTGGGGTTCCTCACGTTGTACATCACACTCATGGTGGGGTTGTCATAACTGCGCGACTGCGCCAGCTGGCTCTCTGCGGCTGTCACATCCAGCCGGGCTGCCTTGAGCGCATGGCTGCGCAGCACCAGCAGACTGTCGGCCTGGCTGAAGCTGAGCTGCCGGGCCTGGACCCCATCACAAAAAGCCCAAGCCAAAAGCACCAGCCAAAATCTCAACGATATTTGTTCCATTCTTTTCATTGCCGCAAAGGTACGCAGTTTCCGTAAGGAGCTGAAACAGAACGGATGAGAATGCTTTCATACCATATTAAAGGTTTTTAATAGCCTTTATAACATGCAGCCTCTGACATCATTGAGTCACTATGATATTTCCTTTTCTTGTCAGATAAAGAGCGCATATTTGAATGTGGCTCACCTCAGACCTCGCTGAAAAAGTCGATGCTCCCAAATCATTTTTCCCCGTAGGAGTATCAGAGAGAGAACTTCTGCTTTATCTGCTTGAAGAGCATTATAATCGGCCATCTTCTGTAGTATATAGCTATGATGGTCTCGATGGGCATGTATGCTCCTTTGGAAATAATTATGGATTTATGATTAGTCATTTTTGCTTCTTTCCATTTCAAATCTTTCATGCTCATATTAACTGTCTTGAACACGCTAAAGAGTGTGAAATGAGCTAATTCAATTATAAATGTTTTGGAGGATCGGTATATTTTTATTACCTTTGCAAACGATAAAAATAGGAATAGTATTTTCTTTTTGTATGGAAGAGACTATTCACTATAGCTTCTAACGGAACCAAGATATCCAGCCTTGTTTTATTCTCTATTGGCTGATTTCGTGAGTTTTGATTTTGATTGTTACTCAGGTTCCATAAAAACGTATATATGGGAAAATTATTTAGGATGACGTTATCTTGTTTATTTGTATTGTTCCTTATTCCCAATGCTGCTTTGGCCAGCCAGAAAAAAGATTCGGCCATCGCAAATGAACGTAACTGGGAAGAAGTGATGAATGCAATTATTCAGGTAGAGAGCAATGGAGACGCTAACGCTCGGAGAGGCAATTCTGTTGGAGCAATGCAGATTACACCAATCTTGGTATTAGAGTGCAACCAGATTTTAAAGAAGAGAAAGAGCAAGAAGAGGTACCGTTTGTCTGACCGATTGAGTGTTGCAAAATCCAAGGAGATGTTTTTATTATTTCAGTCAGCGTACAATCCGAAAAACAGTATTGAACGCGCAATCAGATCTTGGAACGGTGGTCTTAATTATAGCATTAAGTGCACGCAGCGTTATTTTGAAAAGGTGATGAAGGCGATGAAGTAAGCTTGTCTAACATCAATCCGGCAACTCTGAACTTTTGGGGACAGGTTGTCGGATTTCCATTTCTGTCTATTGCAGACAGAGTAAGTGATCCGGCATTCGTTCGATTCAGTGCGAAAAGTTCCTTTGCGGGGAGAAAGAAGGTTACTTTTTGGCTGATAGGATGTTAAAATGTTAGGAATCAATATCATGTTGATGTTTATTTTTCAAAAATATGCAGTAAGACTATTTGCCAGTCTTATCTTTTTCTTTATCTTTGCAAGGAAGAATCTATGAGCATGATGAGGCATGGAATAGCTTCGGATCGTCTCTATTATATGATATGTTAAACCAAAAGATAAATCTATGACATTAATTATTGCATTGGTAGTTATTGTGCTGCTTGGGTTATGGTTGGTAGGGATCTACAACAATCTGGTTCGTATGCGTAATAATCGCGAGAACGCATTCGCTAACATAGATGTTCAACTGAAACAGCGTTATGATCTCATTCCGCAGCTCGTCTCAACTGTCAAAGGCTATGCTGAGCATGAAAAGGAAGTCTTCACCAGAGTTACGGAAGCCCGTTCTGCAGCCATGAATGCCTCTTCGATTGACGAAAAGATCAAGGCCGACAATTTGTTAAGCGGAGCTCTTCAGGGCCTGAAAGTTTCTTTGGAAGCTTATCCCGAATTGAAAGCAAATCAGAATTTCCTGCAGTTACAGGGTGAAATTGCAGATATTGAAAACAAGCTCTCTGCCGTTCGTCGCTACTTCAATACTGCAACCCGCGAACTGAACAACGCCGTACAGACTTTCCCCAGTAACATCATAGCCGGAATGTTTGGCTTCCATAAAGAAACAATGTACGATGTAGGGACAGAACATCGTGAAACGATGGACAAAGCACCAGAAATCAAGTTTTAGTCCATGGAGTATGTAGGCATCTTGACCCAGATCCATCGCAACAACATCAAGAGCATGGTGTTGCTGATGATGTTCCCTGTAATCATCTTGGGCATGGTCTGGGTATTCTTAGCTTTGCTGAATTACTTTGGAAACGGTGTCTATGACGAATACGGAAATGTGGTTCACCAATTGGACGCTCCAACGGTCAATTATTATTTCCTGACAAGTGTCCCTTGGATTATTGGTGGCGTAGCCATCTGGTTTGCAATCGCTTACTTTTCCAATGTGTCGATGATACAGCATGCAACCGGTGCACGTCCGCTTACGCGAAAAGAGAATCCGCGGGTCTACAATATTGTTGAGAATCTTTGCATGACCTGCAATATGGACATGCCGCAGATCAACATCGTTGATGACCCGCAACTCAACGCTTTTGCAAGCGGCATCAATAAAGCCACATACACCGTGACGCTGACCCGTGGGATCATTGATCTGTTGGACGATGACGAACTTGCGGGTGTTGTAGGCCATGAGTTGACGCACATCAGGAACCGCGATACGCGCCTGCTTATCACGAGCATCATCTTCGTGGGAATTATCTCCACGATCATGAACTTGATCATTCAGATGATGTATAACTCGTTCTATGTTGCCGGGACGCGCAGTCGCGACAAGGAAAACAAAGACAACGGGCTGTCTTGGATCATCATTCTGCTCATCGGACTGATCTGTGCTGCGATCGCTTATTTCTTCACGTTATTGACCCGATTTGCCATTTCCCGAAAGCGTGAATACATGGCCGATGCCGGCGGAGCAGAACTCTGCGGCAACCCATTGGCATTGGCCTCGGCGCTGAAGAAGATTTCCAAAGATCCCGGATTGGACAATGTGAAGCGTGAAGATGTTGCCCAGTTGTTCATCATTCGTCCTGACCACATGGCTATGGGTGTCTTGGGCTTCATCAATTCAATGTTCAGTTCCCATCCCGACACGCAAAAGCGCATTGAGATCTTGGAACAGTTCTGATGCTGCTTCATGGCCGGATCGTCGGATTTCCTGCTCCCCTTCTCTTGCTTCCTTTGCTAACAGGGATCCCTGTTTATTTGATAGTTACGTGCTGACAGGAATCTCTGTCTTTCTGCCAGCCATGTCTTGCCGATCTTCAGGGATGTTGTGTCTCTCCATCCTTTCAACGTAGCATCTACGTTCATGATGGTCGGAATAGAGTTCGGCATAACTGGTTGGTGACGCTGCATGTAACTTTGCGATGCTAAAGGAGAAAAGCAACGAATCGGTAAGAAATCTGTGTTCTTAACGAATGGATTCTCCACACGACAAACTTCTTATATCTTTCCGTTCCGTTTTTGCTAACCATTTGCCGAAATGGTTAACCGATCCGGCATCTTTTGTTATCTTTCAGCCGAAAGGGCAGATGGATCTGGCTACTTGGGCGATATTTCTTCGCTCGTCGACTCAATGATGTGTGCTCTGGCGTCACTCGTAGCGGATAGCCTCGATGGGATCGAGCCGGGCTGCTTTCTTGGCCGGATACCACCCGAAGAAGACACCGGTGAACGAGCATACGGCAAAGCTCAGGATGATGCTCCACATCTGGATATAGATGGGCCAGTGGGCCAAGATCTTTACTGTGTATGAGGCGCCGATGCCCAGCAGTACGCCAATGATGCCGCCCGTCACGCTCAGCAGGATGGCTTCGATGAGAAACTGATTCAGAATATCGATGCCCCGGGCACCCACGCTCATGCGGAGGCCGATCTCGCGGGTGCGTTCAGTCACGCTCACGTACATGATGTTCATGATCCCGATGCCGCCTACGATCAGCGATATGCCGGCCACACAGCCGAGCAGAATCGTCATCATGTCCGTCGTAGAGTTCATCATCGAGGAAAGTTCTTCCTGCGAGCGGATGTTGAAGTCGTCGCTGTCGCCCTTCGTATCGTCAGTTGCTTCTTTCAGCTTGTGGTTATAGCGGAGCAGCGATGTGATTTCTGCCGTAGCCTTGTCCGTTACGCCTTCGGTGATCGCCGAACATTGGATCTCGCTCAGATAGGTCTGTGCGAGGATTCTTTTCATCACCGTCGTGTAAGGAGCCAGCACTAAGTTGTCTTGGTCCATGCCCATTGAGTTGTAGCCTTTCTTCTTCAGCACGCCGATGACGCGGAACGGAATGGAGCCGAAACGCACGACTTTTCCGATGGGATCGCTGCCATCCGGGAACAGATAGTCGATGACTGTCTGTCCGAGGATGCAAACCTTGGCGCTGGCCTTGATGTCCTTGTCTGTAAACATTTCCCCATCGCTGATCGTGAGCTGTCGGATGTCAAGGTATTCGCCGTTCACCCCATAGATGCTCGACTGAGTGTTGTTGTTGCCGTAGATCCACTGTCCGCTGCTGCTGACGACGGGACTCACGCCTTTCACATAATGGCAGTTGTCCTTGATCGATTGGTAGTCGGTCAGCTTGAGTGTCTGCATGGCCGACGGGTCCTGCCTGACACCGCCCCGCATGTCGGCTCCCGGATGAATCATGATCATGTTTGATCCCATCTCGGCGATATTGGCCTGAATACTCCTCTTTGATCCCTGGCCGATGGCAAGCATTGTGATCACGGATGCCACACCGATGATGATGCCTAAAGCCGTTAGGAATGAGCGCATCTTGTTGGCTGCTATTGCTCTTAGCGCAATCTTGAAAAGGTTCGTGTAGTTCATTATTCATCACTGTTTGGAGGAAGCGCGGCGAGTCCCTCGGCCGCACTTCTGATCTCATGATTGTACTCGTCGCTGATCACGCGTCCATCACGCAACTGGATGTTCCGACTGGAATAATGGGCGATATCAGGATTGTGTGTGACAAAGATAATGGTCCTGCCTTCGGCATGAAGTTTCTGAAACAGGACTAAGATCTCAAAGCTCGTGCGTGTGTCGAGATTACCAGTGGCTTCGTCGGCGAGGATCACCGCTGGATTGTTGACCAAAGCCCGGGCGATGGCCACGCGTTGCATCTGACCTCCGGACATCTGGTTTGACTTATGGTAGAGCCGGTCTCCCAGTCCGACAGCCTGCAAGGCTTCGACTGCGCGTTCGTAGCGCTCTTTCGCCGATACTTCCGAGTTGTACATCAAGGGCAGCTCAACATTCTCGACGCTTGTTGTTTTGGGCAACAAGTTGTAATTCTGGAAGATGAATCCGATTTTCCGGTTTCTGAGTACGGCACGCTGTGCCCTGGACATCTGTCTGACGGAGATGCCGTCAAGATAATATTCCCCTGTGGTCGGCGTATCAAGGCATCCCAACTGATTGAGCAAGGTCGACTTTCCCGATCCTGACTTTCCCATGATGGTGACAAATTCGCCCTCATAGATCTTGAATGATACGCCCCGCAGGGCATGGACCGTCTCGCCGCCCACCTGAAAGTCTCTTTTGACGTCTTGCAGTTCAATGACTGCGTTTTTTTCTTGATCCATCGTGATTCCAACAATGAGGGTTTATTTCTTCTTGTTTCTTCCCGGAGGCCCCGGGGCGAACGGACTGCTCTCTCCGCGCCCGACGTTGGCTTCCTGGTCTGCATTCGGATCGGAGACCTTCACCCCGACAATCACTTCCGTGCCGGCGGCTATTCCACTCACGATCTGGGTGTTGGTGCCGTCCGTCATGCCGATCTTGACCGGATGGGCCTTGATCTGATTGCCTTCCACGGTCCACACTTTGTTCTGTCCGTTGCAGTCCGTGATCTTCTTGTTACCCACGGTTTCCTTTTCCGGCGTATAGCGGAGGGCTTTGGTAGGCACGCTCATGACGCCGTTGACTTCCTGCGTGTAGATCGTCACGTTGGCTGTCAGTCCAGGCTTGAGTTTCAGATCCTTGTTGGGCGCACTGATCACGACCTCGTAAGTTACGACATTATTGGTGGTCGTTGCTTCCTGACGCACCTGCTTCACGGTGCCTTCAAAGGTGTCGTTGGGGTAGGTGTCAACGGTAAATGTGACGCGCTCCCCATCTTTTACCTCGCCGATGTCGGCTTCGTCCACGTTGGCGACAACCTGCATGTTGGTTAGGTCTTGGGCGATCGTAAACAGTTCGGGCGTGCTGAAGCTTGCCGCTACCGTCTGTCCTTCTTCGACCGACTTCGACAGCACGACACCGTCTATGGGTGAGGTGATGGTGGCATAGCCCAGGTTGGTCTGTGCCCGCTGCACCTCTTCCTTTGCGGATGCGACCTGCTCCTTGGCCTGGCGGTAGGTCAGCAGAGCGTTTTCGTAGTCGTTGGCACTGACCAATCCCTTCTGGTAGAGGGTCTGATAGCGCTTGTAGTTCGCCGTCTGGTAGTTGAGATTGCTCTGTACGCTCTGCAGGTTTGCCTTGGCTGTGTTCAACTGACTGATCAGATTGGTCTTGTCCAATTCTGCAATGACCTGTCCTTTCTTCACCTTTGTGTTGTAGTCGACGTATAGTTTGCTGACAATACCACTCACCTGGGTACCCACGGTCACTGATGTGACGGGCTCGATAGTGCCTGTTGCGGTGATGCTGTTCTGGATATTGGCCGGTGCGACCTTGGTAGTTTCAAATCCTACTTCTTCCTTTTTCTCTTTGCCGGAAAGCAGCCATATGATAGCGGAAGCTACCAGCAGAGCTGCCACAATCCACCATGTTTTACTGATTTGTTTCATCTCTCTATATCTTTTTAATCGTTTTTTTTGTCTTGCACATATTTCTCTGATAGATGCTGATACGCCTTGTATAAAAGACTGTCGATTCCTTCTGACGCGTGGTGTTGCTTCACGCGCATCGGCGCAGCAGACATGTGCCCGGCCCGGAGCTATGCTTTGGAGCGGCTGGAGCTATCGTTTGGAGTGACTAAAGCTATGCTTTGGAACGTCGAAAGCTATGCTTTTGAAAATGCGTTGCAGTCTTCTGTCTTTCAGGCAGATATCCTTACCTTATTCGATATGCCCTGTCTGGTAAAATTTCAGCATGTTAATGTTGAGAATAGCCAGATATTTGCTCTGCAGCTCATTTTGCTGGGCAGTCAGCAAGTTGTCCTTTCCGGTCATGAGCTCAACAATGTTCTTGAGCCCTAACCGGAATTGCTCGCTCAGAAGCTCGTAGCTTGTCTTGGCGCTTTCGGTGCTGACTTTGGCGGCCTTGAACTGGCTCTGGTTAGTGTTGGCTTGCAGCCAGTAGTTCTCGATTGTGGAGTAAAGGGTTGTCTGCTTGTCCTTCAGGTCAAGCATGTAGTTCTGTTTCTGGATTTCGGCTTTGTGGATTGCCGTCTTCGATAGCCTTTGATCGAAGAGCGGAATGCTGACCGTGAATCCTCCGCCGATGTTCAGATTGTTTTTCAGCTGCGTGCCCCATGCATTGCTGTTCATCGATGTGGTATTGGTCGAGAGGCCTGCGCTGATTCCTATGGTGGGCATCCGTTGGCCTCTGGCGATCTTGATGCTGAGGTCGCTTCCCGTGATGCCGAGTTGCGCATTCTTGATTTCCGGCCGCGTGTCGAGAGCTGCCGCATAGACGGTGTTCAGCGCGGGAATGTCCTGCAAGGCAAGTTCGTCGGTCATGGAGGGTATCTCTACATCAAACTCTTCACTGTCAGTGATTTGCAAGAGTTGCTTCAACTGCCGCTTATAGTTCTTCAGATTGCTTTCCGCCTGCACGATGTTGAACTCGTCCTGTGCCCGTTGGGCCGTCAGCTGGGCGAGATCCGCCTTGCTCATCTTGCCCACGTTGAGCATGGTCTTGCCTCGCTCCTCATTCTTTTGGCTGGTGGCAAGACTCTCCTGGTTGACCTTTACGGCTTCTGCCGAATAGAGGATCTGGACATAAAGTTGGGTGATCTGTTCCTGAATGCTGTTGGCCGAGACCGCAGAGTCCAATGCTGCCTGCTGCTCGGTCACCCGGTTCAGTTTGACCTGATTGTGGTTCTGGTTGCCGTTCCAAACTGTCCAGTTCGCGTTCAATCCATAAGATCCGTTGTAGTAAACTTTGTCCACGCTTGTCTGGACCTTGCTTCCGGCTACGATGTAGCTGCCCTGTTCAGGCCACGGATTGTAGGATCCGTTCTGAGATGTCGACAGAGAAAGGGAGGGAAGCAATGCCGCTTGGCTCTGCTTCACATCCTCCATGGCGCTCAATTTCTGCAGCCTTGTCTTCTGCAATGAGATGTTGTTCTGCAACGCATACTCAATACAATCTTTCAGCGACCATTGTCTGGCTTCTACGGAAAGGGGAAGCGATAGCAAAAAAGATCCCACTACGGCTGTCATTAAAACGCTCTTCATATTTTTCTTTTTATGATTCCGACAGAATGAAAGCATTTGTCGGCAATTTGTTGTTAATTGATGCTCGTTTGCTGTTTTGACTGCAAAAGTCATCCGAAAGTTTAACACCCTCCTGACATATTAACATACGTTAGACTGCTGCCGGATCTCGTGTTAACTTATGTTGTGGTGGGATCTTCTTGCTGATCAGTCTGCCAGTGTCTGCAGTCGGGCGATATATTTGCCCAAGATGTCAAACTCAATGTTGACGGTGGTGCCGACCTGGATCGCATTGAAGTTGGTGTTCTCGCGCGTGTAGGGGATGATGGCCACCTTGAATGTGTTCTCCGTCGGAGCGATCACGGTCAGCGAGACACCGTTGACGGTCACCGAGCCTTTGTCAACGGTGAAATAGCCGCGCCGCGCCATTGCCTTGTCGGCCTTGTATTCGAAGGTGAAGTAGGAGGAGCCGTCGGCGTCTTCGACGGCCACACATTGTGCGGTCTCATCGACATGACCCTGTACGATGTGCCCGTCGAGGCGTCCATTCATCAGCATAGACCGTTCCACGTTCACCCGGTCGCCCGGCTTGAGAAACTTCAAGTTTGACCGGTCGAGCGTCTCTTTCATCGCCGTGACCGTGTAGGTGTCGCCTTCAAGACTGACAACCGTCAGACATACGCCGTTGTGGGAGATGCTCTGGTCGATCTTCAGTTCGTTGACGAACGAGCATGTCAGCGTGAAATCCATATTCTCTTCATACTTCCTGATTGCTACTACGGTAGCCATTTCTTCTACAATGCCGGAAAACATAATACTTATTCTTTAAATGTTGAAAAAAGGCAGGAATGAATCCTGCCTTGTAAAAAAGGGTTGCACGACGATGTGATGAAAACTCCGAGTTAAATAATATTTGAGAGCCCAACTGCTTTTGTAATCCACCGGCATTGCTGTTTAGGTCTTTCGACTTTATGTGGCCCGCCATCAGCGAGAGAGGTCTTCTCGGTTTTTCAATTTTATTTGATGAGTATCCCTATCGAATCGATACAACCCCAAAACCGTCTCCTTTGTTTGATGCAAAGATACAACTTACTTTTTAATCTTCCAAACGAATTCATATCTTTTTAATCTTTTTCCATTTGCTTTCTTCTGTGAAGATTCTTCCTGCGAGATGACCGGCCTGGCTGCAGTCCGCGTTTATGGCCAGGCGGCGACGGAAAGCAGCTCACGGGCTGTCATGCCGGCCTTCATTCGGTCATTCTTCGCCCGTTTCGCCCTTCTTCATTTCCGAAAGCAGGTAGTAAGCGGCTGACAGCGACACGCAGTTGAGCGTCTGCTGCGATTTCTTCAGACTGATTGCTGTCATGCCGTTTTCTTCTTTTCCTCTGACGATCTCGATGGGATCGAACTTCCAGCCCGCTCCCTCCTTCTTTGCAGTGAATACATAGGATCTGCCGTCCTCGTCGACAATGGCCTCCGAGGGCAGTGCTTTCTGGCGGACAGCGGTTGAGGCGATTTGTCCCTGAACATACATCCCGGAGATCAGTCCGTCATGACTGCCTCCGATGTTGACTCTTACGTGAACCGCCTGGGCATCCTGCGCAAACACCTTTCCGATCGAATAGACCTGCCCGTCGTAGGTGGAGCCTTTTCCAGACTGCAGTTTCAGGATGACCTTTTGCCCGATGCGCACCTTGGCGATGTCACGCTGGAAGACCAAAAGGTCGGCATAGATGTTGTCCGTATTCACGATGTGCATCATCGGCATGTCTGGTCCGACATACTGTCCGGTCTCTGCATCAATTCGTTCGACGGTCCCTTCGATGGGGCTCCTCACGGCTATCGTGGCGACGGGCTTGCCGTTTCTCACGGCCGAGGGGTTGATTCCTAATTGGTGGAGCTGCATGGCCAGCATGCTGACTTCACCTTCAGCCGTGCGGAGATCAGCCTCGATGCGGTCGTAGTCTTTGCCAGTCCCGACCCGCTCGTTCATCATCATGCTCTGTCGTTGGAATTCCTTTCGCAGGTATTGCTGCCGGTGGACAGCCGTGAGATAGCGTGACTGGAGGTCGACATAGTCGGGATGGGAGAGCCAGACCACCACTTCGCCCCGTCTGACCGTCTGTCCTTCACGGACGAGGATGCGCTGCACGTTTCCCCCGGCTTTGGGCGTCACCAAGGCTTCGCTCTGTGGTGTCGTGGCCAGAACGCCGTTGGCTCCAATCGATCCCGTAAATTCATGGTCGGTGGGTTGACCGACCGTGATTCCGAGTTTTTTCACCTGGTCATCCGACAGGGTGACTGCTGTCAGGTCTTGACTTTCTGATGCCTGTTCCGCGGCTTCTTCCTGTCTGTCCGCGTCCTTTCTTCCGCATGAGGCAAAAATCGCTACGGCGATCAGCCCATAATATATATAATGTGTCATCTTACTTAAATGCTTGGGTATTGAATGTTTATCTGCGTGTTCATCATCTCTTCGTAGGCAGTCCAATAGTCTAATTCCGTCTGCACCGCATCGGCCATGGTCTGGATGAATCCTACGTAATCGGTCGCACCGAGCCGGTAGGCAGCCTCGGCGCCCCGGCGTTGTTCACGGGCCGTCGGAAGCCCTATGTCACGATAGAACTGCAGTTTCCGTTGCCATTTTTCATGCTCTGCATGTAGCCGTTGCAGTTCTGTGCGTGTCTTTGTCCGTTGCAGGTCCAGCCTTGTCTGCGCGATGTCCCGGTCGATGGCGATGGCTTTTTCCCTGGCGCGGTAGGCTTTCTGAAAGATCGGAAGGCTCATCCCTACATTCAGCACCCAGTATCCGCGCCGGCTGCCTATCATCTGCGAGCCTCCTTCGACATAGAAGGAGGGGAGCATCTTCGTTCGTTCCACTCGGATGTCTGCATCGGCCGATTTCACCTGTTCGGCATAGTAGGCGACCAGCGGATTGCCCCCCGTGCTGTCAGCGATCGCCTTCTGCATATACGTATCTGGCGCATCGGCCGGTTCGAAGGTCCCCGTGCCAAGCCATTGTGACAGTTGCAAGACGGCGATGTGATAGTCATCGGCTGCCTGTCGCTTGTCTTCGGCTGTCTGGAAGGCCTTCTTGCGTGCCGTGAGATATTCCAAATGCGAAGTTTCTCGGCTGTCATATTTCACCTTGGCGGCATGCCCGAAGTGCTGATAGATTGAGTCGATCAAAGTGTAGACCTCCAACTTCCGCCCGGCGATGTAGGCCATGAGATATGCCTGGCTCACCGACTTGCGGAGTTGGAAGGTCGCTAATCGGGCGGCCGCACGTGCCGTCCGGACCGACTGCTCGCGACTTTTGTTTCGCACATGGTTGCCAAGCAGATTGAGGTTTTGCCGCACGGACAGCACCGTTACCGTGGCAGTGTTGCCCCGTCCGAGTTCTTCCGCGCCGGAGGCAAACTCCGTCAGACCGGCTTCGTTTCCACCCTTGCGGATGGCTTCCTCGCGCTCAATGCCCAACTGCGTTTCCTTCATTGTCGGATAAAACTGCTCTGCCATCGCGATGGCCTGCTCGAGACTGATCTTCTGTTGGGCTGCGCTGCGTTGCGGAAGGAGTGACAGGACTGTCGCGGCCACCGACACAGCCATCCATACCGGCAACTTGAGATGCGGGCGTGGGATATGTGGACGGTGCAGGCGTTCTTCCCATGCGTAGAGCACGGGCACAATGACGAGCGTGAGCAAGGTGGCTGTCAGCAACCCGCCGATCACGACCGTGGCCAGCGGACGTTGCACCTCTGCGCCCGCCGAACTGGAAACAGACATCGGAAAGAAGCCGAACATAGCGGCTGTGGCCGTGAGGAGGATGGGACGCAGACGCTCGCGGGTACCGATGAAGATTCTTCTGTTGATGTCAGACATACCTTCTTGTTTTAAAGCATTGAAACGATTGATAAGCACCAAGCCGTTGAGGACTGCCACACCGAACAAGACGATGAAGCCGACAGAAGCAGATATGGAGAACGGCATGCCGCGCAGCCAGAGGGCGAGAATGCCTCCGATAGCGGCGAGCGGAACGGCCATGAAGATCATCAGGCTCTGCTTGAATGACTTGAGCGCAAAATAGAGCAGTACAAAGATCAGCAGCATGGCCATCGGAAGCACCACCATCATGCGCGACTTGGCATCCTGCAGGTTTTCGAACTCACCTCCATAGTCCAGGCGATAGCCCGCAGGTAGGGACAATTTGCTGCCTAACTGCTTCTGAATGTCCGCAACCACCGACTCGACGTCACGTCCGCGGACGTTGATGCCGACATAGATGTGGCGGGAAGTCCGGTCGCGCGAAATCTGCATAGGACCTGACTGATAACGGATGTCGGCCACTTCGCCAAGCGGAATCTGTGCTCCTCCGGGCGTGTCGACATAGAGGTTGCGGAGGTCTTCGATGTCCTTCCGGTATGCACTGCTCAGCCGGATTACCAGATCGAAGCGCTTCTCGCCCTCGAAGACCGTACCCGCCGAGCCGCCGGCAAATGCTGCACGCACATACTGATTGAGCTTCTCGATCTGCAGTCCGTACTGCGCCAAACGCTGGCGGTCATAGTTGATGGTGATCTGGGGCAGACCTGAAGCCCGTTCGAGGGTGACGTCATTGGCTCCCGGAACGCGGCTGATGATGTGGACCATCTGCTCTCCGAGCTCATTGAGCCTGTCAAGATCTTCGCCGTAAAGCTTCACGGCGACATCCTCCCTCACGCCGGTCAGCAATTCGTTGAACCGGAGAGCGACCGGCTGGGAAAAGGAGAAGTTGAGTCCCGGGAGCGTTTCCAGTTTCTTCTTCATCTTCTCGATGAGCTCCTCCTTGGTCTTGGCCGATTTCCATTTGCTTTTATCCTTCTCTAAGATGATGAAACTGTCGGTATAGTCAAATCCCATCGGATCCGTCGGAATGTCAGCCACGCCGATGCGGGCGCAGACCGTCTGGATCTCCGGAAAATGCCTGAGTAGCAGCTGCTCTATCTCTTTCTCGCGCTGAATGGTCTCCGATAGTGAGCTGCCCGGGCGCAGGAACGCCTGCATGGCGATGTCTCCCTCATCTAATTCGGGGATGAACTCACCGCCCATACGGTTGAAGATGAACAGAGAAGCGATGAAGAGACCCACGGCAGCCAGCATCGTCGCCGCCTTGTGACGTAATGCCATGCTGAGCAAGGGGTGGTAAGCGTGGCTGGCACAGCTGATCATCCGGTTGCTCAATCTTGACAGGCGATGCTCGCAACGGGCTGTCCAGCCCGAGGCGTTGGCCGGAGATCGGAGCATCACGGAGGAAATCATCGGGATATAGGTCAAGCAAAGAAGCAAGGCTCCGAAGACGGCAAAGGAGAACGTATAGGCCATGGGGGCGAACATCTTGCCGCTGATACCCGTCAGAAAGAAGATGGGCGTGAAGACGATCAAGATGATCAGCTGCCCGAAAAAGGCTGAGTGCATCATCGTCGAAGCCGCGACATAGCTGATCTTGTCCATTTCCGTTCCGGTCAGGGCTGTCTGCTTTTGCCGGACGTATTTGCCCGTCTCGAAGACGATGCCCTCCACTATGATGACCGCACCATCAACGATGATGCCGAAGTCGATGGCTCCCAAACTCATCAGGTTGGCCCATACGCCAAAGACGCGCATGAGGATAAAGGCGACCAGCAGTGAGAGCGGGATCACCGAAGCGGTGATGAGGCCGCCCCGCAGATTGCCCAGCAGGAGGACGAGTACGAAAATGACGATCAGTGCCCCTTCCGTTAAGTTGCGGGCGATGGTGCCCGTCGTGCGCCCGATCAGATCGGAACGGTCGAGGAAGGGCTTGATCTTGAGACCGGGAGGCAGCGACTGTCCGACGCTCTTCAAGCGCTCCTTGACGGCAGCGACCACCTTGCCGGAGTTGGCTCCTTTCTGCATTAGGATCATGCCTCCGACCGCCTCGTGCCCGTCCTGCGTGAAAGCACCGTATCTGACTTGTGAGCCAAAGCCCACCTCGTCGGCAACATCTCGGATGAGAATGGGCACACCGTCGACCGTCTTGACCACAATATGACGGATGTCTTCCAACGACTTCACGATCCCTTCGCCTCGAATGAAGTTGGCCATGTGATTCTTTTCGATATAGGCACCGCCCGTGTTTACATTGTTCTTGCTCAAAGCCTCGAACACTTCGCTGATGCTGACCTTCATCGCGCGGAGCCTGTTCGGATTCAAGGATACCTCATATTGCTTGATGCTGCCGCCGAAAGAGTTGACCTCCACGACACCGGGGATCATCGACAGCTGCCGCTTGACAATCCAATCCTGGATGGTCCGCAGCTGCTGAGGCGTGTATTCCGACGTGTCGGTTGGTACTAATGTGTATTGATAGATCTCTCCCAGTCCGGTCGAAATGGGTCCCATCTCGGGCGTGCCGAAACCTTCGGGGATCTTCTCCCTCACTTCTTCCAGTTTCTCCTGAACCAATTGACGGGGCAGGTAGGTCCCCATGTCTTCCTTGAAAACGATCGTGACAACCGACAGACCGAACCGGGAGACCGAACGGATATCCTCGACGCCGGGCAGATTGGACATCACCAACTCGACCGGATAGGTGACAAACTGCTCGATATCCACCGTTGAAAGATTGTCGGAAACGGTGATGACCTGCACCTGATTGTTTGTGATGTCGGGCGTGGAGTCCACGTTGATGGTGAACAGCGAATAGAGCCCGCCAGCCAAAATGCCGATCAGCATGAGGACAACTATCAATTTATGCTTGATAGAAAAATAAATTATTCTGTTGATCATATATACTTTGATTTAGATACGACATCTGAGGATGCCCGCCAAATGAGCATCCGAAAAAGCGCGAAAACAGTATATTGTCAAGCAGAAGGAGGTGCCCGGAAGCCCCCGACGGAGATCATGGCCGCTATCGGAATGACGGTTGCGGCTTGAATGTGGATGTCAAGGGCTGGAAGCGGCTGCTCTGCTCTTCTGTCCGACACGACTGCTGCCTGCGCAGGAAGCAGCAAGAGGGCCGTGGCGTGATGAGCTTTCAGTCGGTTGGCCTTGGCGACCAACGAAAGTTTGAAGTGCTCGATGAAGCAGTGATCGTCCCGTGAATCATCGCCGGAAGAGGCTTGTGAGGAGAGCGGATCGGTGACGGGTGGATCAGTCACGCAGTCGTCGACCATGAAGCACACTTCTTTCTGATGGTGATGATGCGTCAAAATGGTAGATGACAACACCATGAGCGTTGCCACCCAGAGACTGAACAGATACACCTTTTCTTTCATCGTCTGCAAAGATACAATGATTTGTTTGCAACCTGGTTGCAAATACCCATCCCCTTGCCGGTTGACGTTTTGCCTGTTATTCTTGCTCTCTGTGCATTCTGACCGCTTTCGTTCCCTTGCCGGGAATGTTTGCTGTCGGTCTCTCCCGGCGCAGCCAGCACGGCCTGAAGCAGACTGCCGGGTCATC
>ONHE01000149.1 GCA_900317545.1 uncultured Prevotella sp.
ACGGTTGACGGCACAATAAAAATGATAGACCACCCCTGCGTGTTTGAGGACGTAGCTCTTATGGGCGAAGAGGTTATCATAATCCTTTGAAGGCCGAATGAGATCATCGCCGTTCCAGTCCTGCCAGTGTATGAGATCCCTGCTGACAGAGAACGTGTTGAAAGCATCATACTTCCGGGACGGATTATAGGCTGAAAAATAGAACAGAACGAACTTATCCCCCATCCTGACAATCTGTGCATCGCCGGTGATGATGCCTGATGCTTCGTGGAAATAGACCGGATTTTGCGGATAGCGTCGCCACTTTTTCAAGTCGTTGGACAAGGCTATTCCGATGCGCTCAGCTTTCATCCGGTTGGCGGGACTGATTCCTCCGGCATTGTAAAACATGACGAAGCGCTTGCCCAATCGGCGGCTTTTGTCTTCGTAGATGGTGCTTTTATATTGCACTAACTTTTCCCACCACTGAGCGTCACGATCCTCTATGCTCAGCAAGGGTTTGTCTGCCGAATCCCATTCGTGTGCCTTAGCAATGTCCCCTTTGGTCCAGGCAATGCCGATGTTCAATGGTTTTTGGACTGCTTCATAGCCGGTTCCATCACCGCCGATATAAGTCATCCAATGTCTGCCACGATATTTGCGCATCTCATAAGTGCCGCCCCATGTCCAGTCAATCAGCGAGGGGAAGCCTCCGCGCTGATTCATGTCCCATCCGGAATCCTTGAATGAAAGGATCCGACCAAGCGTTTTCCAATGCAGCAGGTCATCTGACTCGCTCAGCCAGGTCTCATATCCGCGGCCGTCCGTACCATCCTTCCCATTGTAAATCACGTAGGTCATATACCATTTGTCACGCTCCCGGAAGACTGTAGGGCAGTCGATCTTGTGGTAGTTGTCTGTAGGAGCGATGACCATACCATATTTATATGGGGTCTTCACCTCCTCATAGATTGCCCGCATCTCATCGTCAGGAATCGGTTGGGCATAAATTCCCACCCCCCAGCAAAGCAGGATAATGATATATAACTTTCTCATTCGTTCATCCTCCTAATACATCAGCCAGTCGATCGCTTCATCTCCGCCGGCCAAACCGATCTCCCGCGGTGTGACCTTATCAGCTGTAAAGCCCAACACGACGAGCAGTCCGTGGGGCAGTTTCAGCACGTGATGTCCTTTGGGGAAGTCATATTTGTGAACGTTAACCAATGGCATTCCGTCAATTCTAAGTGCCGAAATCAATTGCGGGTCAGCTTGTCCGTAGTTGTTGGCTGCCGCATCTGTCTCCAGCTTAGGTGCTGCGGCATACTTCCGCTGATCATCTTTGAAATAGCCGACAAGCAAGGACACCGGTTTATCCGTAGTAAACTCGATCTTCGTGCCGCCGTCTCTCTGTGTCTGTCCGTTGAAGACACAGGCAGTCAGACCATTCAGTTCGGGCGCAAGGTCGGTCACCTTATGATCCATATCCATAAAGAGTTGCGCACCTTTCTCCAACGTTACCGTCTGCAAGCCGTCAGCGAAGAGCACCTTGGAAGGCGTAAGCGCACGGACGGAAGATTGCTTTGGACCGGACGGAGCATTGTTGTTCATCTTCAGGATGGCAATGTTCTTCTTCAGATTTTCCAGCTCCTGCTCGTATAGAGGCAACAATTCCCACCACTCCTTCATGTGTCCGCCAGCGCCACTGATCGGGATTCTACGTTGTGCAGTCTGCATACTGTTGGCGTATAGGTATGTACCCTTGGTCAAAGACACCAACTGACGATAATACGCAAGGCTTTTCTCAAGCAGCGGAACCGCTGCATCCAACTCGCCGATGTTCTTTCCCCACTTGTAGTTAAGGATATGCTGAGCAGCTTTGACCTTCCATCCGAATGAGTAGGCGAATGCCTGATAGCAATGCATATCATTCTGCAACCGCTTGAACTCGTCTCTGTTTTTGGTTACGGAATTGGCAATGGCATCGATCGATTTTACGGCTTTGTCACCATGTAATTGGGTTTGAGCAACGATGTCAAGCGGCAACTCGCCGACATGCGGCTGATGTTTCCACTCTTTTTCCACATAATCTATAAGCATCTCACCTGTCGGACCACAGCTCTTGTAGAAGTCTGGATAGACGGTATATTTATACGGATTGAGCAGCTGACTCACGAACATGCCCAATAAAAGTGTTTGTCTGTTGCCTTCAGTAATACCGAATCGACGTAGCAGTTTAGGCGCGATTTCCCCACTCTCTTCGTAAGCGACACGGACATTGTCCGCATCCTGTTTCGAAAGACCATAATAATCGGAGAAGATCCTGTTCCAATAAGCGTCTTCATCCTGCCGATCCCGGTGACAATTCCAAGCATAGCGCCCCCATTCCTTATACCATATCCAGTCGCGCTTGATCTGTTCCAGACGGTTTCCATCAGCCAATCTGTCTGCCGTGTAGGGGTAATCCCAATACGAAGCCTGAGGATATAAGTGCAAAGCATTTGCATGATGGACTTCATGCATAGCGACAACACACTTGCGAACAAAGTCAGGTGCTCCCCACCGCCACGGTTCCAAGTTGGCAAGGATATGCACATTGCTTATATGGGTAGAACCTAATGCAGCCATCTCACGGTGACGCTCGGCCCACGGGCCTTGTGGCTGGTAGGTCGTAAGTGATTCGCCATTGTACTTCCACATGGTGTAGAGATTATTGTAGAGAGGCAATGCGGCTTCAATATCTTTCTTGATATTCGTATCGTGAGCACGTATAAGCAAGGGCGGTTCATCTGTCCGGCCAAGGGCTCTCAATCCATCCTTAATGCCTGGAATAATCGTCTTGGTCAGCCATTCCACATCATCTTCTTCCGTATCCATGGCTTCCGCCAGACACGTTAATAATCCCACATTCGGGTAGTTCTCAATAAAGGCAGCGATACTTTTACGCGTATAATCGCTTAGAAGTGGCGTGATCTTGACATGGCGATCCTGTGTCTTGATGCCGTAGTGTTCGGCAAAAGGCTTGCTGACGATGATATTGTAGAACATCTGGATCACATAGATGCCTCTTTTATCGGCTTCATGCGTCAGAAAAGAAAAGATATCCTTGTTCTTCTCAAATGTTGCGTCGTCTACTTCAACCGCAAATGGATAGTCCTTCAGCTTTACTAATGAAGCGAAAGGATGTCCATTCCATAGGTACAGAGAATTCATCCGGTTCTCAACCATCATATCTAAGTATTCGATCCAACGCTTCTTATCATAAAACCAAGGAAAGTTTTCGGGTGTATAGGGGTATTCATAGACCGCTCTTCCTGGCAAGTAATAGGTCTTCTGCATGCCGATATTCGTACCGCGAAGCACCATTTCGGGCGCGTCCCGAATCACATTCGGAAAATGAAAACCTTTGCTTTCCTTGACACGTTCGGCCATTTCGACGCAGGCATAGATCACGCCTGAACCATCATTGCCAATGACTTTGACCGTTTTGCCCTTTGAAACGATCGTGAATCCTTCTTTCTTCAGGTTCGCAGTATCTTTGGCCAGCGAAAGCTGGATTCTATATTCGCCTTTACCATGATTGACCTGTACTTGATATCCAAGTGCCGCCAGCTTCTTCTGAAGGAATTCTGCTGCAAACTGAATGCGATTGGATGCGCGCTTGTCCGTATTAATCCGCACGGTCTCGGCGTATGCAGTCGTACATCCACAAATAATCAACAGATTGAATAGAATGATCTTTAGTCGTTTCATCACGTTTATTTTAGTTTGCTTAAATCTATCTTCTTGTAGGCCACGCGTTGTCTTCTCCATGTATAGACACAATGCAAACAGCCATCCTTGCCCTCAATGATAGCGGGGTAAGAGTATTGGCTGATTGGGCTGTCTTCTAAGGTGAGTACGTGGCGCCAGCACTGTCCGTCATCACTGATAGCAATACTTAAAGGTGTGCGAGGACCCTTTCGTTGGCCCGGAATAGTCTCGAAATCATTATAAACAAGCACATGACGGCCATCACGCAAGGTAACCGCGTCGGTACCGGATTGATTATTCGGCATTTCAGACAAGGTCACATCGGTCCAGGATAAGCCATTATCACTGCTAAAAGAAGTCGCAAGTTTGCCAGAGTGGGAACGCATGAGGACTTGCAGGCGACCGTCTTTGAGTTTGAGAATTGACGGCTGAATACAATCAATGGGATGCATTTTTTTGTCATCCGTCTTCAATGCTTGGACAGCGGGAACAGGACCTACGTACTGCCATTGACGTGTTTTCAGGTCATAGATCTCAACATGGAACTTCCAACCATTTACTTCCGTACTTGATCCACAGATCAACTTGCCGTCAATGAGTTCAGGTTTGTTTTTCACAGGTCCTATAAATCCTTTAGGCAGAGGCTCGCGCTTACTCCATGTCTTACCACCATCGCGGGACTTAACGACCCATCCCGTCCAATCAGAAACGCGTTTGCCGATCTTATAGAACAGCCATATCTCACCGTCAGGCATCGTAAACAGTACCGGATTCCAGCATGCTTTGCGCTTCAGATTGCCATGATGATAAGGCAGCACAGGACCCATTTTTGCATCTGTAGCAGAATCGTCTATGCCAGCCAGAAGAGCATCGGGACTTCCCAATTCAAAGACTCCGTCACCGGCAAGAATGGGCTTTTCCCATGTCGAAGCGTTGTGCGGCTTGCGACTCACCCATATGCAGACATCCGGATTGTTTTCATGCTTACCACCGAAATAGGCCGCAACCAAGTCACCGTTTTTCAATTCGGTGATCGTGGAGGCATGACATTGTGGGAACGAGGCATAATTATACAGGAACTCATCTTTGACAATTGCAGCATTCGAAGCAGGTATCTTTATATTATAAGTATAATCTCCGGATCCAACATTTTCTTGATGTCCATCGGGGAAATGTATCGTTGCCATGGTATTGGCAGGTATGGATACCTCCCAATGAACATTCTCCAATGTCTTGTTCCATTTGCTTCCAATCTTCCCATAGGGTGAATCAAAAGAAGCGTCAATGCTGAAACAGTCCTGGATTTCGAATGAAGGCTTGAGTTCGATCCGCTTATATCCTGGCTCCAAAGCTCGAATGCCACCGAGATATTGATAACACCAAGTCAGCAGATCTCCCAACAACATCACATGATTACCACTGTTCATGGCCGGATTGGCCTTATCTCCGTTCCAGAGTTCCCATATGGTCGTCGCGCCGTTTTCAGCCATATAGCCCCAGGAGGGATAGGTCTTGTTGGTAGCGAGAAGCCATGCCACGTCGGCGAAACCATTGTCGCTCAATCCACGCATCAGCCAACTCGCACCGATAATGCCGGTCGTAATGTGCCCATTCCCAACCGTCATGATGTTGGTGATGAGATTCTTTACCACTTCCTCTTTCGCATTCTCCGGTACGATGCCGAATGCAAGGGGAAGAAGATTTGCCGTTGCCGTGTTGTTCCCATAGAAGATACTGTCCGGATAGAGGACATGTCCGGGGCGGACAGAAGTGCCGGGCTTATAAGTCAGGAACTTCTTATTGAATGCGTTCTTCAGTCTTGCATCAGCCTCATTCCAAACCTTAGCATCCTCCGTCAGACCCTGCATGCGGGCGAATTTCTCCATCAATTGAAGGATCTTTATGCCATACGCAGTCGAGATCAGTTGTCCGTCGGTCTGGCGGGCAGGATCTTGGCTGTGAATTAACTCCAACTTTTCAGGTGGCATACACCAATCACCGTATTTGTCCTTGGTAATGATGCCATCCACTTCGTATTCCTCCAGCATGTGGTAAAGCCATTTCTTGATGCTCGGATAAGCATCGATGATCGGTTGCTTATTACCAAACTGCTCATAGAGCATGTCACATGCGAACGGGAAAACCGACGGCCAAGTCATGTTGTCATCGAAATAATTCCAGAACGAAGGGGTCACATTCGAGAAGGCTCCATCAGCACGCTGTCCGTCAACAAGATCCTTCATCCATTTCGCGTACAGTCGTTCATTGTCGAAAAGGAAGCTCTCTCCCCAGCACCCAGAGGCACGATCGCCGAGCCAGGGCTGCCGTTCATTTCGCTGCGGGCAATCTACCGGCATTCCCTTATAATTGCTTTTGATGCCCCACCAAGCGTTACGGACCACCTTATTTAATATTGTATCCGACGTGGACAATGCTCCCGTCTTTGTCATCGGGTCGTTCACAGTGTAGGCCATAAAATCTTCGCGCTTCGCATTCTTCAGTCCTGTGACCATCGCATATCTGAAACCGTGATAGGAGAAGACTGGACGCCAGAGGACGGATCCGTTTTCTTTTCCGTTGCAGACATAGATGTCTTCGGACAAGGCGTTGCGTAAATTTGCCAAATAGAGCGTTCCATCCTCATTGAGGCGTTCCGCATACTTGACGCGGATGGTATCTCCCTTGTTTCCTTTTGGCCTGAATCCAATCCAGCCAGCCATGTTCTGTCCGAAGTCGATGATCGTTCTCCCGTCTTCAAGCGGCTTTATGGTCAACGGATATCCATATGCTTCCTCCACCATATTAGGCGTCATCTGGCCGCGGAGCGTTCCTTCAGGCAATGCACTTCGTTCGGCTTTCCTCCATGAATGATCGTCATATCCGAATACGCTCCATCCTCCCAACTCCAAACGGGCATCATATTCTTCTCCGTCATACTCATTATTAGACCGGATAGGACCTTCGGTGGTGATTTTCCAAGTCTGGTCTGTAAACCACGTATCTGTCGTTCCGTCCTCGTACTCGATGATCACGTTGATCCGACACGTAGGGAGGCCGAAGACCGGTGCTTTATATGCTTTCTCCTGACGCATGGGGAAATAGCGCCCGTTGCCAAGAACGATGCCGAGTGCATTGTCTTTTGCGAGCAATGGAGTAATATCATAAGTGTTGTAATAGATCGTCTTGCGATAATCGGACGGCACAGGTGTCAGGACCTGATCATCCCCCAATTTCCAGCCATTGACATAAAACTGATAGAGACCCAGGCCTGCCACATAGGCCGTAGCCCGTTTCACAGCCTTGGACAACTGATAATCCTTTCGCAGATAACGAGCCGCCAAGCGTGTGTGGAGCCCGGTCTGCTCACCTGGCTGGAGTCCTTCAAGTCCGATCCACTGTCCTTTCCACTTCGTCTCATTCAACAATCCCACAGAGAATGATTGTGCTGCCGACCAGTCGGAACGTCCCTTATTGGTCACGATCCGCACCTTCCAGTAGGCCCGCTGGTTACTTATCAGTTTTGTGCCTTTGTAAGATATCCACAACTGATCAGCAGATTGCACCTCGCCTGAATTCCATAAGTCGCCCTCATTTCTGTCAAGCAGCACCTTCGAGGAGGCCACGAGGATCTGGTATGAAGTCTGCACGAGGTTCCGATCGGAAGCATTTATTTTCCACGAAAACCGTGGTACGGTGGTGTCTAACCCCATTGGGTTGGCCAGATTTTCTGTCTTCAAATCATACAAAGAGATCTTGGCGGCTGACAACTGCAATGGCAGCGCCAGTAGAATGACATAGAGGAATCGCTTCATCATGGAGTTTATTCGTTCAGATTACGGTTTCGATCAGACAATGAAAGATCATTGATTTCTTTCTGATCGATTGATAAATAGGTCTTGGTTGCATCTACAGCGATCAGCACCCCGTCCTCGATCTTGTCAGAAACGTTAAGGGGCGTAAATGTCTGGACGCCATTCGCGTATTCGCCGAGATACTTCAACTTGCCCGAGGCGGCATCCATCCACCACACATTTTTCTTTCCTCCGCTGACCTTACGAAGATCGATGGCCATGCAGTTGGAATGGTAGTTGTATACAAGCAGATAACTTTTCCCGCGCGTAGCAATCAAGCGATCATACTGCGCGCCGTTTTTACCCGCGATCACACTTTGATCCGACACACGCTCCATATAGGGAAACGTAAGCATCAGGTTCTTCAGAAACTTCATTTGGTTGAATCCCGGATCCTCCAAGGCATCGATCCAGCTCTTCTCCTCGCCGTCCCTGCCATAGCCGGTTCCATGACCCGGTTCGAGCATCTGCATGATCGAGTTGTGGCCGTAGGTATGTCCGCAACAGCCGGCAAATACATCCCAATAGGCATACCTGCGCACATCGCAGTCCTTCCATCGGCCTTCGTTCGGATCATGCAACCCGATCGGGATGGCCTCATAGCTCGGCTCTGCATCCAAAACCGGTTTTATGGGCTTGTACTTCCATGTGGAATCGACATACATCCATACGTCTTCCTCTGTGTTGTCGGGTATTGGGTAGTCTGCATTGCCCATCCTTTGCCCGTAGCGACGATGGCCGCTCTGATACATGTGGAAGTCTATCCAAGGCGCATTGCTGAACCATCGGGCGGAAGTGAACCGTCCCCGCGGGTGATAGGTCATCAGATGGTTGTGGTCAATCGACTTGATCGCGGTGGCCAAAGCATGCCACACCTCCGGGTGGACATCGCCTGGAATATCGCCTCCCATGATCCAAATGATGTTCGGCTTGTCCTTGTAGCGCTCGGCCAAGAAGCGCCCGTAGGCTTTAGCTTGGTCCTCATTGATGTTACCGTTTTTCACCTGTGATCCCCAAATGGTCACCATACCGATGAAGATGCCATTACGTGCAGCGGTATCAATGATGTAGTCCATGTGGTCCCAATAGGAATAGACGCCCTCTGGATCCGCCTTTGACATGTCCCAACCAAAGGGATTGGACAACTGTCCATAGCAATTGACGGAAGGAACACCATTGAGTACCTGCACCTGAACAACGTTATAGCCGGCGCGCCGGCATTTGGAGAGATAGTAACCTACCTTGGATCGGTCCAGTTTTTCAGGCATCAGCCAGCCTGTATCGCCCAACCAGAAGAACGGGCGGCCATTCTCAAACTGCAGATAACGCTGATTGTCAGAGACCTTCAGTCTGCCATTCTTCCACAAATTCTGGGCATTCACGGTTAGCGAAAAGCAAATGCCTGTCAACAAAAGGATTATCTTTTTCATTGTCTTCATTGTTTATCGAATAGTCAAAATCTGATTCGGGGTTGTCTGGATGTCATAGAGGTAGGCCTTAGGCAACTGGAATCCATCGAGTTTAACCTTGGAATTGTTGATCATCCCTGCATCTGTGAAGGATTTGAACAACGGGTTCGGGTTCTCCTTCCGCGCCTTCTGCAGACCGCGAAGGGGAGCGTTGACACGCAGTCGGAAGTTTCCGCCGATCCTGCTTTTGATTTTCAGGCGGGTGATCTGGCCATTCTGCCAGGCCATGTCGACAATCTCAAAACCGCCACGGGCAACAAGTCCCTTCACTTCACCACTGCTCCAAGCGTCAGGCAAGGCCGGCAGGAGCGCCACAAAGCCATCATGACTCTGGACAAGCATCTCGGCTATGCCCGCCGTACACCCGAAGTTGCCGTCGATCTGGAATGGTGGGTGTGCGTCAAAGAGATTCCGATAGGTTCCGCCTTTTTTCTTGTTTGAGCCATATGCCAGCCATCGGTCATCGGTCAGTGTCAACTGATTGTGAATGAGCTTATAGGCATGGTTGCCGTCGAGCAATCGTGCCCAGAGGCAAACTTTCCACCCCATGGACCATCCTGTGGACGGATCACCCCGATGGATCAGTGAGGTGCGGGCAGCAGCAGCGAGTTCCGGCGTCGCCAGAGGGCTGATAGCGGCACCCGGATATAGCCCATAGAGGTGACTGACATGACGGTGCACGTCGGCCGGATCATCCCAATCAGTCATCCATTCCTGCAACTGTCCCCAAGAGCCGATCTGCATCGGGGCCAATTGTTTGAGGCGAGCCACATAATGAGAGGCCAGCTCTGTATCCACCCCGAGCACTTCGGAGGCGGCGATGATGGTGCAGAACAACTCGTGGACAAGCTGATTATCCATCGTCGTTCCGGCCGAGATGGCCTGCTTCCCACGGTCTGCCGGATGGACATTCTCGGGCGATACGGAAGGCGAAATCACCATCCAGCCGTGATCCGGTTCCTTGATGAGCATCTCGTCAAGGAATTGTGCAGCACCTTTCATGATGGGATATGCACGGCGCAGGAAATTTTTGTCGCCCGTGAAGAGATAATGCTGCCAAAGATGGCTGCACAACCAAGCGCCTCCCGTCATCCACATGCCCGATGAAGCCCGGTCAATTCCGCCCGTCACCCGCCATATATCGGTGTTGTGATGGAGCACCCACCCATTCTTGCCGTACATGATCCGGGCCGACTCTCTGCCGCTTTCGCTGACCTCCCTGATCAAACGGAAGAGCGGTTCGTTCAGTTCGGAGAGGTTGGTGACCTCAGATGGCCAGTAGTTCATTTCCAAATTGATGTTGGTCGTGTATTTGCTATCCCATGAAGGCAGCATCTTGTCGTTCCAGATACCTTGCAGATTGGCCGCCTGACCGCCTGGTTGGCTGGCGCAGATCAACAGATAGCGGCCGAATGTGAAATAGGTTGCCACCAACCAGTTGTCATCATGCGAGGCAAACTGAATGAGCCGCTCGTCGGTGGGCAGATCCTTATAGGTATCCTCACCCAAGCGAAGCGAGACACGGTTCATCAGCTGCTGGAACTTCGCCACGTGTGCAGTCAGGCTCTCACTGAAATCACGCGTCATGGCCTGACGCAGCCACGACTCGGAGCGCTCGGCTTCATCGCCGGAAATATCTTTATAGTTGACGAAGTTGGTAGCAATCGAAATGTAGATCACCGCCTCATCTGCATCTTTCACGCAGAGAACCCCATCCTGCGAAAGATGTCCTGATCGTGTCCACGATCCGTTCTTTCTCGTCATCGCACTCATCCGCCCCATGAAGCGCACTTTTCCCTTCAGGCCTTCCAAGTTGGAAGTTACGCCGCGCAAAGTCACTTCGTCCCCCTCGCTCTTGATGATCACATCGTTCTGGGGCGTGGCAAAATTGGCATTGAAAGTCACCATGCCCGGACGAGACGCAGACAGATGGATCTGGATCACATTGTCAGCAAAGGAGGTGATGACTTCACGCTGATAAGTCACGCCAGAAGCCGTAAAACGAGTGGTGGAAATGGCAGAGTCGAGGCAGAGCGACCGCTCATAGTGGTCATAGCCTGCAACATTCGGCATAGATATATATACGTCACCAAAGGTCTGATAGGCCATTCCCGAGTTCGTCTGTGACATCACCTTCGCGGTGGCCATGTTTTGCGCATCGAAATACTGCCCTTTGAAGATCATCTGCTGGATCTTCGGAATGGCCTCGAGTGCGTCCTTGTTGGCATTGTTGTTCGGCTGCCCGGTCCAAATCGTTTCCTCATTCAGCTGGATGCGTTCCGTTGTCGGGATGCCATAGACCATCGCTCCGAGCCGCCCATTGCCAAGAGGCAGGGCATCGGTCCACACACGGGCGGGTTCGCGGTACCACAATCGATAATGCTGGGCCATGACCTGGGTGCTGCAGAGCAATGCCAATGTAAGGGCACACATTGTTTTACGTAATTCCATAGTCTTTTTTCGTTTGATCAATATAATGACGCAGAAAGGCCGTTTTTGTCGCCACAGGATCACGGTTGATATCGCATCTAAAAGCATAGCATAACTGCCCCTTCCGCGGAGCTATGCTTTTCGAGGCCGAAAGCTATCCTTTTGAGCGCCAAGAGCTATGCTTTCGACGGCCCAAAGGATAGCTCTGCGCAGGAGGGAAAAATGGCCCGTAAAAAAGGGCAGGCAGATATGGACTTTCCACATCTGTCTGCCCGCATATTCAGAGAGTTTCCGAATGGATGACCGAACTATTGAGCAGTGAGCGAAGCACCGGCAAACAGGACGAACCGAATGCGCTTGCCACGCGGCATCACAGGCTTCCTCCACTTGCCGTCGAGGATCAGTATCTTGGTCTTGGCACCCACCGGCACAGCCCGGACGGCTTCATCGAGATCCATAAAGTTGCCAAAGCCTCGAGAAGAAACGATGTAATCATAGTGACGGACATGCTTTCGCAGGGCCGGAACCTGCTCAGCTATCGCATCCGCAAGCAGATTGGCCACGCAGTGGGCACCATATACGTTGTAATGGGTGTTGTCCTGTCGGCCGTTGGGAATGCCCGGCTGCTCGCCTGGCTTGAACCACATGTGTAGCTTGCGGGAGCCGACAACGCCCATCGATTGCTCTAAATCATGGGTGACACGGTTGGCATCCACAAAGGGCACACCCATCTTTTTCGCTACATTACGGGGTGATTCGAGATAGGCGCCGTGTGTGTCTATCAGCGTGTCGCTGTTGATCTTTTCATCCGAATAAATGGTCTTCCGGAGCGATTCATCATCGACCGTATGATCTGTTTTCCGATAGAAGTTGCGCCTGACCACTGCGTTGAGCAGCACGGGATGGCCTCCTTTTGCACGGGTTTCATTGACAAACCGCGCCAAATTGGCGTCAAAGGTAGTTCCGGGATCGGTGTGCCGGTCGGGGTTAGGCTTCTCGTCGTTATGCCCGAACTGTATGAGGACATAGTCGCCAGGCTTGATCAGATCAAGCACGCGCTGCCAACGGCCCTCGTCAATGAAACTTTTAGAGGAACGACCGTTGACGGCATGATTGTCCACAAGGATGTGGTCATCGAAACATCCCTGCAATGCCATGCCCCAACCACGCTCGGGGTTGGTCTCCGGATTGGCTTTGTTGGCAGCTGTCGAGTCACCGATCAGAAAGACGGTGGTCTGGCGCCGGCCGGCTGTCAGGCACAACAGCAACGCAAAAAGAAGAGCGTAAGAAGAAATTTGTTTCATGATTGTCTGTAGCTAAAAGATGGGCAGGTGCCCGATGACAGACCATCTGCACCCGCCCATAACGGATTCTTTTATTGATTGACCAGGCTGATCAACTCGTCGGGAGTGACGAGTCGCTGCTCTCCTGTCGCCATATTCTTCAGCGTGATTTTCGCTGCATTGATCTCATTTTCACCGGCAATGGCAACGAAAGGAATGTGCTTGGCATTGGCATAGTTCATCTGCTTCTTCATTTTGGCGGCATCCGGGAACAGCTCCGTGCGGATGCCGGCGGCCCTTGACTGGCTGACGATGGGCAGACAGTAGGCCGTCTCGCGCTCACCGAAGTTGATGAAGAGCAGCTGGGTGGCTCCGACAGCCTCCTCGGGATAGAGGTCAAGGGCATTCAGCACATCGTAAATACGGTCGGCCCCGAATGAAATGCCGACACCACTCAGTCCCGGCATGCCGAAGATACCTGTAAGATTGTCATACCGTCCACCACCTGTGATACTGCCCATCGGTGTGTCCATGGCCTTGACCTCAAAGATGGCACCCGTGTAATAGTTCAGTCCGCGCGCCAAGGTCAGGTCGAGTTGGATCTCGTTCTTCAGCCCCACGGTCTGCAACGTATTCAAGATCACGCTGAGTTCCTCTACCCCTTTCAGTCCGGTCTCCGATGTTTTCAAGACGTCCCGGATGACAGAGAGTTTCTCTTCGTTGGTACCCTGCAGCGCGATGATCGGCTGGAGCTTCTCGATGGCTTCCTCGGAAATGCCGTCGTCACGCAACTCTGCGTTGACGTTTTCAAGTCCGATCTTGTCCAGCTTGTCAATAGCGACGGTAATATCCACTATCTTATCCGATGCGCCAATCACTTCGGCGATACCAGCAAGGATTTTTCTGTTGTTGATCTTGATCTGCACCCGGACACCCAGACGGGTGAACACGGTGTCAACGATCTGCATCAACTCGACCTCGTTCAGTAAGGAATCGGATCCCACAACATCGGCGTCACACTGATAGAACTCACGATAACGCCCTTTTTGCGGACGGTCTGCCCGCCACACGGGCTGGATCTGATAGCGCTTGAATGGCAGTTGGAGTTCGTCGCGGTGCATCACCACATATCGGGCAAAGGGCACTGTCAGATCATAACGCAGGCCCTTTTCGCATAGTTTAGTTGCCAAACGCAAGACGTTGCGGTCAGTCAACTCCTCGTCGGAGATTTTGTTCAGATAGTCGCCGGAGTTCAGTACCTTGAAAAGGAGCTTGTCTCCCTCCTCGCCATATTTACCCATCAGCGTATGCAGGGTTTCCATAGCGGGAGTCTCTATCTGCTGAAAGCCGTAGAGCGCGAATACGTCCTTAATCGTGTTAAAAATATAGTTGCGCTTCGCCATCTCTTCCGGGCCGAAGTCGCGTGTTCCTTTTGGAATGCTCGTATTGTTTGCCATTGATATATTAAGTTCTGTTATCTCACTTCCGAACGATCGTCTGTTCTCTGTCAGGACCGATGGAAATGATGCGGATAGGAGTCTCGAGCTCTTGCTCTAAGAAAGCGATGTAATCCTTGAATGCCTGCGGGAACTGCTCCTCACTGGTGAACCGGGTCATATCAGTCTTCCATCCGGGCAGCTCCTTATATACCGGGGTGACTTCCTCAATATCGTAGGGGAAGTCGCGTGTGACCTCACCGTTCTTCAATTGATATGCCACACAGGCCTTGATCGTATCGAATCCATCGAGCACGTCACTCTTCATCATGATCAACTCGGTCACGCCATCAACCATGATCGAATAGCGCAACTGCACCAAGTCAATCCAACCGCAACGGCGCTTGCGCCCAGTCACAGATCCGAACTCATGTCCTTGTTGACAGATCTGATCGCCGGTCGCGTCAAAAAGTTCCGTCGGGAACGGACCGGAACCAACGCGCGTGCAATAGGCTTTCATGATGCCGTAGACCTTTCCGATCTTGTTGGGACCGATTCCTAATCCCGTGCAGGCACCTGCACAGATCGTGTTGGAGGACGTCACGAACGGGTAGCTGCCGAAATCGACATCTAACATCGTCCCTTGAGCACCCTCACAGAGCACCTGCTTCCCGTCCCGGAGAATGCCATTGATCTCATGCTCGCTGTCCACAATGGGGAACTGGCGGAGGTATTCCACGCCTGCCATCCATTTCGTTTCCACTTCTTCGAAACCGTCGAAATTGGTCCATCCGAGCGAGTGGAGCATTTCCATGTGGTGTTTTTTGAGATTCGCATACTTGGTTTCAAAACCCTCGAGGATGTCGCCCACACGTAAACCGTTACGGCTGACCTTGTCCGTGTAGGCCGGACCGATGCCCTTTCCTGTCGTACCCACTTTTGCCTTTCCCTTGGATGCTTCCAATGCCTGGTCCAAAAGACGATGGGTCGGTAAAATCAGATGTGCTTTCTTGGATATATGCAGGCGTGATTTGAGTTCATGTCCACTCTTTTCCAAGCTCTTGGCCTCATCCATAAACAAGTCAGGTGCCAGGACGACGCCATTGCCGATAATGTTGATCTTTTCGCCTTGGAATATCCCGGAAGGTATACTGCGAAGCACATACTTCTCTCCTTTAAACTCTAAGGTGTGACCCGCGTTAGGTCCACCTTGAAAACGTGCAATGACATCGTAGTCGGGAGTCAGCACGTCGACAACCTTTCCTTTTCCTTCATCGCCCCACTGGAGACCCAGCAGAACATCTACTTTACCTTTACTCATTGCTCTGATATTTATTTCTTTTCTTTATTTTTCAATGTTAGATTGCGTGTGATCTTAGCTCTGCAGCTACTGCAGACGCCATAGATGTAAAGCGAGAAACCGTCTTTTCGAAAACGTTTCAGCTTGGTGTTCATGATAGACTGGGCCAATTCTGGGACCTGAAGTTCGGTCACCTTGCCACATATCGTACAGATCTGGTGGCAATGGTCATCATGTTCATAGCATGCCTCGTATTTCGTGCCACTCTGGAAACGGTGTCTGAGAACTAAACGTAATTCCAGTAGGAGGCGCATCGTATTGTATAGCGTTGCCCGGCTGACCCTGAAGTTGTCCTTTTCAAGCCTTGCACTCAGCTGTTCAAGTGAGAAATGACCATTGATGGAATATACTGCATCAAGGATGGCATAGCGTTCCGGTGTCCGGCGATAATGATTCCTCTCGAGATATTGATCCAAGATTCCCCTTACTACGCCTCTGATACTATCCTTCATTGATATGATTTCTTATAAACTGCACAAAGATACGACAATTTGTTCATAATGATGCAGGCGGTCAATCAAAAAAATCTAAATGAAGCGGTTTTGTTGCCTTCCTGACCAAGATTTCATATTCGTCTCCTAAATCTGCCAGCCGCGTCAAGCATGTGGCAGCCGCATGCCTCACCCCCAAGTGCTCTCCCTGAAGTGCAATGAGGGCCTGATCCATCAGCTCATTGATGCCTCTTTCATCAGGATGTATATCCCGCATGAAAAGCCGGGACAACACCTGGAAACCGGCTATCTGGCTCATCGGACGATCGGAGGCAATCCATTCATAGGCTAAAGCTGGCGCCTCGTTCATGTACTGATACAGATTGAATGCCGCGATTTCAGCCATCTCCTGTGACGTGGTCTGTTCTATCCAGATCCCAGCGAGTTCACGCGACATACAGTCGGGAGGCATGATCATCGTGGCCATGATCTTGCACTCACGGATATCTTCTTTCCATAGCTGAATCGCAAGATCCATATCCTTGCCGTATTCATGTGCCAATTCCTTGAGCTGGGGCATTGGAACACCCCAATTGAGCTTATAAATTGCACCCTTATCACGCAGGGACTGAGACGTCGGACCACTCATCATGCGCCGAAAGGATTGCTTGATGGCTCTCAGTTTCTCGTTTGTTTCTTCGTTCATGGCGTTACTTTTTTAGAGAAAAGAGTAAGACTTGCTGTATCTGAGCATCTGGTGTTCGTAGGACTCATGATAGTCCACGAGGACATCGATGACGTTTCCCTCACCGTCAAAGACCGGATTCAGGCGTGGATTGATGAATCCTTTATAGGGTGCGATGTCCAACTTCTGATAACGCGCAAGCACCTGCTTGTGCAGAGGCGGATCCACCTCAACGGCGTAACGCTCCACCAATCTGCGCGCAGCGTCATAGTCGCCTTCACTCTTGATGCGCTGAATCTCTGCCAATTGGGTGGCAAACACCCGGCGAAGCGCTTCGTAGTCATTAATTTGAAGGTATGTTTTGCCATCCCGATCCACCATCTCCACTGCCACCGGATCCATATCCATAGCCCACCGGGAGATCAATGCCCGATTGCGCATATGGGCCTCCTCGATCTGGCATCCGGGCTGAATTCGTACCAACTGGGTCATCATCCCGTTTTGCATATAAGTATAATAATGTGCGCGATAGGCCTCTTGATTGGGCAACAGACCTAGCTCCACCATCTTCGGGTCAGCAATGAAGTACAGTCCGAACAGATCAGCCCGCGCCTCTTCAATGGTGCTGCCATACGACTTAAGGGCATCTGGATCCACTCCGGACAACAACTGTCCGCTACCATGCCCGAGACATTCGTGCAAGTCAGTATGCAAGTCATCACACTGCGAGCCATAGGTCTCGATCCACGTGCGCACTTCTTCGTCAATGGCAAACTCCTCTTGAAAGCCATTTCCACGTGCCGCTTGGTTGTAGGCCTCTGTAAGATTGCCGATCGTTACGCTCTTGGATCCGTAACGTGCACGGATCCAGTCGGCATTGGGCAGGTTGATTCCGATAGCGGTGGAAGGATATTCTTCTCCGCCGAGCATGGCTGCACAGACCACATGCGCGGTCACTCCTTTCACGACATGTTTCCGGAATCGAGGGTCTACAGGCGAATGGTCTTCAAACCATTGCGCATTCCCACTAATGGTCTGCGTGCGGCGCGTCGCATCCATATCTTTATACTCGACGATCCCTTCCCATGATCCTTTGAGCCCCAAGGGATCACCATAGACCTCAATAAAGCCGTTGATGAAGTCGATCAGACCATCTTGGGCCTTCAGCCATTCGATCGAATAGTGGTCGAAAGTGCACAAGTCGCCCGTATGGTAATAATCAATGAGCAAGCCGATGACCTTCTTTTGCTGGGGATTTTCAGCTACCTCCTCGGCCTTTTTCAGCCATTTGATGATCTGACGGATTGCAGGACCGTATCGTCCGTCAGCTTTCCACACTACTTCCTCGAGCCTTCCATCCCTCTTGACGAGCGTGGAATTCAAACCAAAAGATGGTGCTTCTTCGTCCGATTGGGCTTTCAGGGCTGCGTAAAAGGCTTCCACCTCCCGTTGGTCAACACCCTCATAGAAGTTGCAAGCCGACGTTTTCACCAAGTCTTCCCCATCCTTCTTGTTCACCCGTTTGGGCAATACGCCGGGATCAAACAGGATCGGAAAGATCAGATCACACAAACTCCGGACTGTCCCTCCATCGGGAACGTGCAACAGAGCAGGGTCTGTTTGCCGCAATGCATCATGGAGGAAGTCGGGCGAAAATGCAGGTACGAACTTCTCGGAGCCATAATGATGATGGATGCCATTAGAGAACCAGACCCGCTTCAGATATGTCTCCAAGGCTTTGAACTGGACATTATCACGCCGACCGGAATAAGTCTCATAGACAGCCTCAAGTGTCCTGCGAATCAGGAGATTATACTTTCCATATTGGTCAAATGTAATATCTCGTCCACAAAGCGTTGCTTCGGAGAGATAATAGATCAAAGCCTTCTGCTTTGCAGAAAGCTCATCAAAACCCTTTAGCCGATATCTCAACATCTGGATATCGGCAAATCGCTCATCAGTGTAGTTAAAATCTTCTGACATTATATCTCGTCTGGAGCTATACTGATTTTGTCCTTGTTTTTCGAACCAGGTTTACGTCCCCGCTTGTGTGGCTTTTCAGCCATGGCAGGATGCTGAGCCAAGTGGCGCAACTTATAATCGCGAGGAGTACAGTGATTCAATTTGTAGAAAGAGGCATAGAACGATTGACGGTTGGAAAAGCCAACCATGTCTGATATATCCTCCATGTTGAGGTTCTGATATCGCTTGTCCACCAAGAGCGTCATCGCTTCTTCGATTCTGTATTTGTTGACAAACGACGTATAATTCATATGAAAACGCACATTCACAACTGCCGAAATGTAGCGGGTATTGGTACCTAAGTCTTCAGCAAGTCGCTTTGCAGAGTAGTTCTTATCTTTGAACTTCTTCTGGAACAAAACAACATTGAGGATCTTTTCCTTCAACTCATCCATGAGCCGAGGGCTCACTAGTGTGCGGTAAGCAGCTTCTTTTTCTTTTTTCTCAATAATATTATACTTGGCCATAAATATGATATAAAAAAAAGACAATCAATTTAACTGCAAATGTAATATTTTTTTTGAAAATAAAAAATGCTTTTTTTATTTTTTACAAAAAAAAATCTAAATTGAACTCATTATTTATACCGCCCGATTATTTATCAAGAATCGTAATGGTACATTCGACGAATCAGATACTCAAAACAGCACTTATCCCAAACCGAAGGGGCAGGCTATCGCGATAGCTGCGACGACACATCAATGAGTCTGCGTATTCCGTGGAGACACGCAAAAAACATTCGTATCCCTGCGGAAGGTCTTTCGCCGAGTAGAGAGGAATGTGATAACGCTTAGGCGGGTGGATTCCGGAACGTTCTTCTGGCTCTGACCGATGGACCGAACCGTCTAAATGGCGTATCCATCAAGCTCACTTTTCCCGATAGGAGAAGATATAGAGCGGTATGGCAGCCAATTGGGCAAGCATTGATAGGACGATCATGGCTGTGAGATTAAAGTCATACAACACCCCAAAGAGCCAACTCCCTAAGAACCAGCACAATCCGAAGGAGCACTCAAAGATCCCATAACCGGTTGCCCTACTCTGTTTAGGCACCATCGTGGCAACAGCTGCCTTCAAGATGGACTCCTGAGCTCCCATGCCGACACCCCACATGGCGACACCCAAAAGGACTGGTACTGTACTGCAGAAACCGAAGATCAGCACCGGAAAAGCTACCGAACAGAGCGTAGAAAGCACCAAGGCGAGCACTCCCCGACGGTCGAACATATATCCGAAAATGAGTGCCGAGAAAGCGTCAACGATCATGGCGCCTGCATATATTAAAGGTAGGGAAGCATCAACGAACAGTCCCTCTCGCGAGAGATGCATCACGATCAGCGCGTAGTCGATGAAACCGAAGGCAAACAAGCCTATTCCAAAGATGTAATAGACGAACTTACGCTGCATTCTGAAGGGAACATAATCTGTCGGGGTAGGCTCAAAGCGCTCCGGATGGGGAAAACGAGTGCGTGTCAGCAACAGCAAGAGGAAGGTGATCAGGGCTGGAACGAGCAGCACGGCGAAGCAGAATGAATAGTGCTCAAAAGTGGATCCTGATGTCTTAAAGCGCATGACGACATAGAGCAACAGCGGTCCTAAAAAAGCTCCAAGCTGATCAAGCATCTCCTGAATGGCAAAACTCTTCCCCTGACCGATCTGAAATGAGGCAAACGACATAACGGTATCCTTGGCCGGTTTCTTGATGGCCTTACCCATACGCTGCACGATCAGGAGCGCGCAAGCGGCCATCCACCCATGCTCTCCGACCAGTGCCAGTGCTGGAACAGCTATCAGTTCGAGCGCATAACCCAAGATGACCATCGGCCAATAATGGCCCGTGCGATCAGCGATGCGACCGAACATATAGCGCATCCCATAGCCGACCAGTTCGCCTAAACCAGAAATGAATCCGATGGTGGCAGCTGACGCGCCTACGTTAGACAGGAAGGCCCCCCGGATGCTGCTTACACTCTCATGCGTCATGTCTGAAAACAGACTGACCACACCAAACAGGATGATAAAAAACATGGCGTTGTTACGGATGCCATTACTTGTTGACCGCTCTTTCATTTCAGAACTTTTTCTGTCGTATAATCGATTGCAAAGATATATAAAACATCTCAAGAGCGTACACGTCTATCGACTTTTAACGAACGACTGCAAGTATGCCTAGTTCCGACAATATAAAGGAGGTTGGCGCAAAGCTATCATTCGGGCCGTCGAGAGCTATCCTCCGGACTGCCAAGAGCTATCATTCGCGCGGCTCGAATGATAGCTTTGTGCCAGCGTCCGTTTTCTTGCGCACAAAAGAGATCTGTCAGATCTTGCAAAAAGCCATTGTTGATGGACATTTAAGAGCATTCTCTGAGGGAGAATAAGACACGCTAAGGAAAATGCCCAAAAGGCTGCCAATAGCGGAGAAGAATGCCAAGCGCAAAAATGGCAAGGCAAAAAAAAGGCAGACAGAAGCTCTGTCTTTCAGAACAGCTTCCATCTGCCACGGTTTTCTATCATACTTTCTACTGATGATACTCACGCAATAAGTCATTCACGGTCTTGACGGGATTGAAGGTCGAAAGAGGCACTTCGACAAAGATTGTGTTCCAGTCGCTCATGGCTCCATTCCACAGTCCTGGCAGCTCCAAGGCTTTCAAATCTCGACCGTTCTTGCTTTTCGAACTGATAAATCCAGTCTGTGGATCCACATATTTTAATAAGTCGAAAGACTGTCCCTTGTAATCCTTGGTACCGCAGACAAGATCTACGGGATTGAAATGGGTTCCCTCTGTGAACATCTTCATTGACCTGGGATTGTTCTTGTCAATCTGACTCGACTCGAGAATCTGCAGACTGATCGTCCCATCATGATTATAGGTAAGGAAAGGTCCGCCTCCGGGTTCGCCGACGTTCTTCACAACGCCGCACACCCGCATCGGCCGGTTCAGTTTCTGACGCAGATAGATCACAAGTTCAGCATCTTCCAATTCTTTGATGTCTGTTCTGCGGCAACACAATTCGCGCTGTACGAAACGGATGATTTCTTCCAATTGGGCATGTGTGTAGGCTCCGCTGTCCAGCAATCTCAGGTAATCGAAAGCCCGCTGTTGCATGTCTACCAATATACCGGCTATCAACTGCTTATACAGAACCGTATCTCCCTTCAGCCAGTCCGGCACGACATTGTCGATATTCTTTATGAAGATGACATCAGCATCAATATCGTTCAGATTCTGGATCAGCGCCCCGTGACCGCCCGGGCGGAAGACTAACGAACCATCATCATCCCTAAATGGCGTGTTGTCGGGATTCACGGCGATGGTGTCTGTGCTTGGTTTCTGCTCAGAGAATGATACATTGAACTTGATACCGAACTGTCTTTCGTATGTTCCGATCTTGTCTTCCACCATTTTTTCAAACATATTCAGATGGTCGTGGGAGACAGTGAAGTGGATGTTAGTTTCACCGTTCGATGCCGCATAAAGAGCCGCTTCGACCAAGTGTTCTTCCATTGGCGTACGGGGGCCGTCCTCATATTGATGAAACAGCAGCAAGCCTTTCGGCATCGAACCATAGTTCAAGCCCTCCGGATTGAGCAGATTGGCAACCACAGCCTTATATTCCCCGGCGGAGATCATTTCTTTCAAGTTCTTTCCATTGTTCCGATGGCAACAGTTGCAAAGCGCCTTATGGAAGGCAAATTTCTTGATATTAGAGAAGAAGGATTGTTCAAATTCTGTTTCCGGATCCGTCTTGCGACTGTTCAGAAAAGCGTATAAATCCTTGAACATCCTGCTCGCCGCGCCTGACGCGGGAACAAACTTTACCACCTTCTTGCCCTTTGACAGATATTCTTTCCAATCAGCCACATACCGGGCACGATCCTCATCTGCGGGGGACACGATCCCTTTTCCGATAGCCGCGGCAGCCTCTAACCTCAAGAAGGGGAATCCTTTTTCAAATTGATCCAATTGATTTTTGACCTGTTCCTCTGATATTCCCCGCTCAGAGATTTGTTGAAGATCCTTTTCTGAAAGCATAATTAATAGATTTAAAGATTTCATGCATGATGGTTACAAATATAGTTACTTTTTCTGAAAAAAGGATAGCATTCATTCGTTTTTTTATATCTTTGCACGTGATTAACAGAGTCCATGGAGCGAAAATTAGAATTTACAGAGGCCGAGCAGAAAGAGATCAAGACGTTATTGGTCTCAATCCGCAGATCCATCAAGGATTCATTGATGGACAACGACGAACGTAGGGTGCGCGAAATCATCATGTCAGCCGTAGAGAATGGCCGAATCCAGCGCGACGCCTTCGGGCTTAATCCCATTCTGAATGCCCTCCAGACAGCAAAGATAGTGATTGAAGAGATAGGCCTCAGACGCGACAGCGTCATGGCCCTGTTGCTCTATACCAGTGTCATCAACGGCTCCTGCACGACCGATCAGCTTGAAGAACAATTCGGAAAAAGCATCGTGCAGATCATAAAGGGCTTGGCCAGAATTCAGGAACTTTACAAGAAGAATCCGGTTATTGAGAGTGAGAATTTCAGAAATCTGCTGATCTCCTTTGCGGAAGACATGCGTGTGATCCTCATCATGATAGCCGACCGGGTCAATCTGATGCGGCAAATCAAAGACGCACCTAATGAGGAGGCGAAACAGAAGGTCAGCGAAGAAGCCAGCTATCTATATGCTCCGCTCGCTCACAAGCTCGGATTGTACAAGCTCAAGAGCGAATTGGAGGACCTGAGCCTTAAATACTTGGAGCCGAAAGCCTACTACATGATCAAAGAAGATCTCAATGCGACCAAGCGTTCACGTGATGCGTACATTCAACGTTTCATTTCTCCTATCCAGGAACGATTGGTAGACGCCGGCCTGAAGTTCCATATGAAAGGCCGAACGAAGAGCATTCATTCCATCTGGCAAAAGATGAAGAAGCAGCATTGCGGCTTTGACGGCATTTATGACCTGTTCGCTATCAGGATCATATTGGATGCGCCCTACGACAAGGAGAAAATGCAGTGCTGGCAAGTCTATTCACTCATTACCGACATGTACCAACCCAATCCCAAACGGTTGCGTGATTGGCTTTCCGTTCCGAAGTCAAACGGCTATGAGAGTCTGCATATCACGGTGCTCGGTCCGGAGAACAAGTGGGTTGAAGTGCAGATCCGAACGGAGCGCATGGATGAAATCGCGGAGCACGGCCTCGCTGCCCACTGGCGTTACAAAGGTGTCAAAAGTGAGAGCGGAATGGACGAGTGGCTCGCGAATATCAGAACGGCATTGGAGGCAGGTGATGATCTTCAGGTGATGGATGAATTCAAGATGGGCCTCTATGAAGATGAAGTCTATGTCTTCACCCCGAAAGGAGACATCCACAAATTCCCCAAAGGAGCTACCGTTCTTGACTTTGCATACCACATACACTCGCGCATCGGCAACACCTGCGTCGGTGCGAAGATCAACAACAGGAATGTTTCCATCCGCGAACAGCTACATTCAGGCGACACCGTAGAGATTCTGACCCAGAGCAATCAGAAGCCCAGCACGAGCTGGATCAATATCGTCAAGACCTCCAGAGCCAAGTCTAAGATCCGACTCGCCATCAAGGAGACACAGGCGAAGAACAGCCTGATGGCCAAAGAAATGCTGGAACGGCGTTTCAAGAACAAGAAGATCGAGATCGAAGAGAGCGTCATGAACCATCTCATGAAAAAGATGGGCTTCAAGGAAATGTCGGATTTCTACCGCCAATTAGCCGACGAAAAGATCGACCCGAACGACATCATCGAGAAGTATATCGCTGTACGGGACCACGATACAAACGCAAATGCCCCAAAGAAAGCACTGTCTGCCGAAGTCTTCAACTATGAGAATCCTGACGAAGCCATATCTCGTCAGAACGAGGACGTACTGGTCATTGACCAGAATTTGAAAGGCATCGAATACAATCTTGCCAACTGTTGTCATCCTATCTACGGGGACCCAATCTTCGGCTTCGTAACCATTAACGGCGGAATCAAGATCCATCGGAGCAACTGCCCTAACGCACCGGAGCTCTACAAGCGGTTTGGCTATCGAGTGGTCAAGGCAAGATGGAGCGGGAAGGGAACATCGCAGTACAACATCACATTGCGTGTGATCGGCAATGATGATATCGGCATCATCAGCAACATCACCAACATCATCTCTAAAGAGGAAAAGATTGTCATGCGAAGCATCAACATTGACTCTCACGACGGTTTGTTCAGCGGAAACCTCGTGGTGCTTCTCGACGACACAAGTAAATTGGAATCGCTGATCAAAAAGATCAAAGCGATCCGAGGCGTGAAGCAAGTCATCCGAATGTAGGATCCGTTTCGGTGATAAGCTGGTCCAGAATGTCGATGCCGCGTGGGGTGCACAGACCGCGGATAAACACGAACAGGAGGTTGTGGAAGATCTGTCTCATCTGGTATTTCTGATAGATCTGCTTCTGCATCATGCTCTCCCGCATTGTCCGTCCGAGATATATAATGATCCCATAATCAAGGTCAGACCTGAAATAACCTTCTCTTATTCCCCTTTCAAAGAAAGCCTGACGTTCCTTCTCACGAAGAAAATGGCGTTCCCTGAGCATTGAAATCACGCTCGGATACTTGTGGATATCCGAGAAGAAAAGCGGATTGACGTCCGCATTCTCCTTCATTTGGATACGATAAAACTCCACGATCGTGTCTATCACGTTGTGCGAATGCGTTTCGGCATAGCATTTCATGCGCATATCGAACGAATCATTCTGATAGCCCACCCCCGCCTTCAAAAGTTCCTCCTTGTTCGCATAGATCTCATATAATGTACGTTTAGAGATCGACAACTGCTTCGCCAGGTCGTCCATCTTCACGGCTTTGACACCCTTGGCTTTAAACTCTCTCAGGGACAAAGTCAGTATCCGCTCCTTCAGTTCCTGCCGGTATAATGTCACAGATTTCATTTCAAACACTTAAATTTGATGGCAAAGGTATAAAAAAAACAGAAAACTTACTTCGTTTTAATGGTTTTTTGCTATCTTTGCTTGATCATTGTTAAACAACTATATATGGTAAAGATAACTAAAGAAGCTGCTCTTGAGTATCATCAGGGAAGCCGTCCGGGAAAGATCGAAGTAAAACCCACCAAACCCTACAGCACGCAAACCGATCTCAGTCTTGCCTACTCGCCGGGGGTTGCATTTCCATGTTTGGAGATTCAGAAGAATCCGAATGACGCTTACAAATATACGGACAAAGGGAACTTAGTAGCTGTTATTTCCAATGGAACAGCTGTTCTCGGCTTGGGCGACATCGGTGCAATCAGCGGCAAGCCAGTCATGGAAGGCAAAGGCTTGTTGTTCAAGATTTACGGTGGCATTGATGTTTTTGACATCGAAATAGCAGAAAAAGATCCCGAAAAATTCTGTGAAGCGGTAGAGAAAATCGCGCCTACTTTCGGCGGCATTAACCTCGAAGACATCAAAGCGCCCGAGTGTTTCTACATCGAAGAGCGGCTGAAGAAGACCTTGGATATCCCCATCATGCACGACGATCAGCATGGCACAGCCATCATTTCGGCGGCAGGACTGCGCAACGCATTGGAAGTAGCCGGCAAAGACATTACCAAAGTCAAGTTGGTGGTCAATGGTGCCGGAGCTGCCGCCATATCCTGCACGAAGCTCTACTGTGCATTAGGTGTCAAGAAGGAGAATATCCTCATGCTCGACTCGCATGGCGTCATCACTTCCGACCGTCCAAATCTGACGCCGCAGAAGGCACTGTTTGCCACCGAGCGCAGAGATGCCCACACATTGGAAGAAGCGGTCAAGGGTGCCGATGTCTTCGTCGGTCTGTCCAAAGGAAACATCTTCACGCAGGACATGGTACGCTCCATGGCCGAGAAACCGATCGTCTTCGCGCTTGCCAATCCCGTTCCGGAGATCTCCTATGATGATGCGATGGCAAGTCGGCCTGATGTCTTGATGGCCACCGGACGATCCGACTATCCCAACCAGATCAATAATGTCATAGGCTTCCCCTATATCTTCCGTGGGGCACTTGACGTACATGCCAAAGCCATCAATGAAGAAATGAAGATGGCGGCTGTCAATGCTATAGCCGACTTGGCCAAACAACCTGTGCCCGACATTGTCAACGATATCTACCATGTAAATGATCTGACGTTTGGTCCTAACTATTTCATTCCAAAGCCCGTAGACCCCAGACTGATCACCGAGGTGAGCGCTGCGGTTGCCAAAGCAGCTATGGACAGTGGTGTGGCACGCACGCCGATCAAGGACTGGGAGGCCTATAAACAGAACCTGCGTGTGCTGCTCGGTCAAGAGACAAAGCTCACCTTGACCCTCCATGCCACAGCTGCGATGCACCCTCAACGCGTTGTCTTCGCGGAAGGAGGACATCCCACGATGATGAAGGCGGCAGTCCAAGCCAAGCAAGAGGGTATCTGTCACCCGATACTCTTAGGCAATCCGGACCGCCTGAGACGATTGGCGAACCGTCTGAAATTGGACCTCACAGATATCGAAATCGTGGACATGCGTGCCGACAAGGAGCAGAGACGCCGCGCAAACTACGCCAAGCACTTGGCCGAAAAGCGTGCGCGACAGGGATACACGTTTGAAGAAGCATACGACAAAATGTATGAGCGCAACTATTTCGGCATGTCGATGGTTGACCAGGGAGATGCCGATGCATTCATCACAGGACTCTACACCCGCTATTCAAACACCATCAAGGTGGCCAAGGAGGTCATCGGCATCAGACCGGAATATCGTACCTTTGCCACTATGCATATCCTCAACTCGAAAAAAGGCGTATTCTACATTGCAGACACGCTCATCAACCGCCATCCCGACGAGAATGTGCTCTACGACATTGCAAAGCTCTGCCGACACTCTGTCAGATTCTTCAATGATGAGCCCGTGATCGCTATGGTGAGCTATTCCAACTTCGGTACCGACGAGATAGGTAGCCCCGCAAAGGTTCACGCGGCCGTAGAGCAGATGCAGAAGGATTATCCCGATCTGGCCATCGACGGTGAGATGCAGGTCAATTTTGCTTTGAATAAGGAGCTGCGTGATGACAAATATCCGTTCACCCGACTGAAAGGGCGCAACGTGAATACGCTCGTCTTCCCCAACATGTCATCGGCCAACGGCTGCTACAAGATGCTCCAGGCTCTCGATCCGGATGTGGAGATCATCGGCCCGATACAGATGGGACTCAACAAGCCAATCCACTTCACCGACTTCGAAAGCTCTGTCCGTGACGTGGTCAACATCACAGCCGTTGCGGTGATCGATGCCTACGTAGAAAAAGTGAAGCAAGGCTAATAACCGGAGCAGGCTTCCGGCAACGACGAGGTGAGCCGGCCGCGATGCACATCCACATTCGTTCAGACCCGGAAAATTCAAAACGAGAATGCAAGGGGATGGTTCCACGCGATGGATCCATCCCCTTCTCCTTTCCTACACACCCCTCACCCGCCCCGCATGCCCGATCTGCGGATGATCCTTGAATGTGAATTATAATGACAAAATGACAATGCCCGAAAAGTCGGAAACAGCTTCACGAATCGGCGCAGAAGACATCTCCTTCAGCCCCATTCGACCTTCGGACCGACCGGAGTATACTTCCGGACCGGCCAAAGCATAGCTTTCGACTGCCCATTGCTATGCTCCGCATCACCTAAAGCATAGCTCCGCAGCCCCCCAAAGTGGCCTTTGGACGATCGAAACACATCATCAGCTACCTCGGCACAGGCACAAAGCACTGACGAACAGCATCTTACCAAACGAGCAAAAAATAAGGAATTTCCAGTCTACGGGCAGTTGATCGACAAAAACGAAAGCATGATGCCACTTGAATGTCAGTTTTCACGACAAATCCAAACATACCTGTCGGACATGCAAATGAAAGGCATGATCGTGCAACATACAAAAAAACTTCCGGACTGCACAATCATGCGGTCCGGAAGCAACTGCCAGGCAGTCGAACCTGACTGTTAGGATCTCTCAGGAAGCCGTGGCCTCCGACAAAGTGGGATTTCGCTACTTGGACGGACTGACAAACTTGTCACCAGTCGACTCAACCAGCTTCTTGGCAAACGCATTGGGATACCCCGGACGCTGTACCTTTGCCCCAAGGCCTGTCTTTGTGCGCAGGAAGCGACCATCCTTTTCGGGTTTGACGGCCATGTCGTTGTATTTGACGATCAGATAGATGGCCAACTGCTTCCAGCGGGCCAGCATCTGTTGAGCCTTCTCGTTGCTGTAATCGTTGAGAAACTTCACAGCAGCAGCCTCGTCAGTCTGATAAAGAGCCTGCGCGCGGTCCTCAACGGCCTTCTGCTGAGCGAAGTATGATGCTTCCAAACTATCGCGGACAGCCTTCAGCGACGGGAACATCTGCGCATAACGGGGATAGACCATGTTGCTCACCCAATTGCAGACCCAGAACGCATTCTTATCAGAGAAGTTCAGAGCATCGGCCCCCGGCGTGTTGTAACATTCGGGCTGCACGGTGTTGCCGCAGTAGATCGGCGTGTAAGCAACCATGTTCCCGTCATCATTACCAAACCAGAGAATGCCGCCGATCTGACGTGGCAGCCATGAACGCATCTGGCTCACATAGCTGAAGCCTGTCTGCTGAGTAGAAGTCGGACGCTCGTTGAAGTACTTCTTGCCATTGACTGTGTAGTACAAAGGTGTCGGCCGATAAGGCATCTGCCATATTCCGCCACCGATATCGGTGCTGTCCATAGCCAGCGGTGTACCCTCAAAATGATCGCGCATATCCTGCTCCACATCCTGTACGCTCAGCTTCCGGTTGGGAATGATGTACAGAGGCATGTCCTCAGCATTGGGGTCTTTGCCCTCTGCCCATGGCAGATAGCGGCTCATATCCTGATAATGGTTGAAGAAACTCCACACGCGTGCGTCACAGATACGACGGCCTGAGAAATCGGGGAAGGCATAGGTCATTTTCCAGTTGAATTCCTTTACCGGGCCTTTGTACCATCCCTTCTTGATGGCAAACTTGACAGCATTCTTGGAATAGAGCACTTCTACGCCTTCGTACTTGAGAAACTGGCCGATGCGACTCTGGTTGGCATGGCCGGAGATGGCATTGTCCGGAATCCGGACCGCACACCATACGACCTTGTTGTCCTTGTCTCCACCGCATCCCTGCATCTCAAGAATCCAGGCTTCATTGGGATCGCAGATCGTAAAGGTCTCACCGCTGGAATTGTAACCGTAGGTCTCCACCAGCGTCGTCATGACCTTGATGGCCTCGCGAGCAGTCTTGCTGCGCTGGAGAGTGATATAGATCAGCGATCCGTAATCGAGAATTCCCGTCGTGTCAATCATTTCCTCCCGTCCGCCATAGGTCGTCTCCCCGATCGTCAGCTGATACTCGTTGATGTTTCCGATCACATTGTAGGTCTCTGCAGCTTCAGGTATCTGACCGTGGTATTCATTGCTGTCCCAGTCATAGATCTGCCTCATGGTGCCTTTTGGATGCTTCCCTGCCGGATAGTGACAGAGAAACTGGAACATGCCATAATCATCTGCGTTATAGGTGCAGATCACAGACCCGTCGGTGCTGGCTTTCTTGCCGACAATGAAGTTGGTACAGGCCGGTGCAATGCAGGTTGCACACAGCATGAAAGATAATAAAAATTGCTTTTTCATAAATTAGTATTTGATTTGAGTGGTAAATATTCGTTGATTATTACAACGGTCATAGGCAATGAACTTGAGCTGCCGCATCCGCCCTGTTTTCCTGATGGGGGTGTCTTCCAGTTTGCATCTCACCCACGGACTTTTAGGCACTTCCTCGAAGAGAATGAACCGTCCATCTAAATAAGCCTTATAGCCGGCCAGCCCACTCCCGGAATCACTCATACCGATAGTCAGTACATTGGACAGACTGACGGCATTGACCAATGGGGCCTGATCGTCATAATCAAGCTCGTAGGTCGCGCCCAAATCGCGGGCCCGCCCAGTCACCCAACCGTCGTGATAGACACCCCCCATATAGCGATTGGCCCCCATCCGACTGACGATATACAGTTTGGAGGGATCCTTCACGGGTCTTTTGACCCGCAGGCTCAATTTCCCATAATTGAACATCGGGCATGAGACGGGCATCAGGCAATAAGCATCGGAGATCGCACCCGGCCGCTGCGTCACCCGCGGTTTGAGTTCAAGATCATCGGCCACATAACCGGAAGGCGTGGTCAACTGCAATCCTGGCAATTGAAAATTGTTGGGTCTGCTGACATATAGCATGTTGCGGCTGACCGGCATGTGGGTCTGCACTGCGATGGGAGCACGCTTTCCGGTCACCGTAAAGCTGTATCGGCTCACATTGCCCTTAAAGTCGGTCAGCACGTAAGTCAAGTGATAGTCGCGCTCCTCGTTGAAGTTGACGATGCCCCTATTGGCATCCGCTTTCAGGCATGGCAACGTCACACCTGGCCGGATGTAGGATCTCATGTACCAAACGTGGTAACGCAGAAAGTGCTCATAGTCCCCCCAAGCGTTGACCATCAAGTTTCCCTGCACCGGAATGTTGTTGACATCGCTGCTGAAAACATTGCGGTCGTCGACGAAAAGTTCTGTTTTCCGGACGCCATAGCGATTATACGTGATTTCCATATAGTCATTGGCCCAGATACCGAACCCCACTTTGCCCCAGGCATAGAACTTGCGTGTCAGCTGATGGGAGCCGAAACCGTAAGTCTGTTTGGCAGTTCCCCCACAGAAAGAGCCTTCACCCTGCATCGGGTAGGCCATGAAGCCGTGTGCCATGGGTGGCAATCCGTCTTTCACAATATGACCGAGGAAATCGAGCGGATCATACATGTTCCACGTCTTGGAATCGTGGATTTCCAAATGGAGATGTGGTGCCTGGGAGGCACCGGAGTTGCCGCTGACAGCTATGAGTTGCCCCTTCGCCACGGGAAGATCGGTAGGACGGAAAGACATCATGCCGTTACACGACTGGTGGACATACTGCCATTTACGCACCATGGCCGCTATCTGAGGAGTGAATTTCTTCAGATGGCAATAGACCGAAGTATACCCCTCGGGATGATGAACATATAATGCATTGCCGTATCCCCCGATTCCGACCGAAACGTGAGCCACATACCCGTCTCCCATAGAGAAGATCGGTTTCCCCTCTACGCCACCTGTCTTTATGTCTATGCCGCCATGAAAATGGTTCGGGCGTGGTTCTCCAAAGTTCCCGGCCAATGCTATCTCATAATTGACAGGCGAGCCTAAGGCGATGTGGGCCGCTAAGAGTAATCCAGAAACTATATTCAACACGCTAAGATATTAACAGGCTTTGAAACTCATATCGAGGCCCTTGACGCTGTGAGTCAGTGCTCCGACACTGATAAAATCGACCCCTTGCTCGGCATAATCACGGATCGTCTCATAAGTGATGCCTCCAGAAGACTCGGTTTCAAACCGTCCCTCAATCAGGTCGACAGCCTTTTTCGTGTCCGCCACCGTGAAATTGTCAAGCATGATGCGGTCCACTCCACCTCGGTCAAGCACCTGCTGCAGTTCGGCGAAATTGCGAACCTCGATTTCAATTTTCAGATCCAGGCCCTTCTCCTGCAGATAATGATGGCAACGGTCAATCGCATTGGTAATGCCGCCGGCAAAATCCACATGGTTGTCCTTGAGCAGGATCATGTCGAAGAGGCCGATTCTGTGGTTCACTCCCCCACCGATCCTGACGGCCTGTTTCTCCAACATGCGCATGCCGGGGGTCGTCTTTCGGGTGTCGAGCACTTTGGTCTTCGTTCCCGCAAGGCGTTCGACGTAGTGGCTGGTCATGGTTGCAATACCGCTCATCCGCTGCATGATGTTCAGCATGAGACGCTCCGTCTGAAGCAAAGAGCGGACCTTTCCGGAGACGATCATGGCGATGTCACCGACCCGAACCCTGCTTCCGTCAGCGATGAGAACCTCAACTTGCATCGACGGATCAAAACGATGGAACACTTTCCGTGCTACTTCAACGCCGGCCAAAACCCCATCTTCCTTGATGAGAAGGTGCGATTTTCCGTAAGCATCATCAGGTATGCAACACAATGTCGTATGGTCTCCATCACCGATATCTTCGGCAAAGGCCAGATCGATGAGTCTGTCTTCAAGTTCTTCGATACTTAACATATGATGATCTTTTATATATTGGATTTGATTGCCATTGCTCATAGTCGGCACCGTGCTTATTTGCTGTGATGCTCCGTTTATGGAGAGATTCGCAAAGGCGAAGTCTGCGGTGCTCTCCGAATCCTGGCCGAATCGATGTGCTGGGCAGCGGAATCAACCTGAAGGGAGTCTTTGCCAGAGTCTGCGTGTGGTTTCTCTCGCTTCTCGTGCATACGTATGAGTTGGATATGATGGACGAACATCAGCTGGACTGTTGTGGTCGAACTGCTCTGGAAGTTGTTTCTGTTCAACAGGAAGAAACCTTTGATCTCCTTGACTCCTGACCGCGCGCCGTCATTGATCAGAAGGTTGAAACGAGAGGATGATGACAGATGGAGCATCTGGGATGCCACACTGTCATTATTGAATCGCACAGCAAGCACCGCTATGCCGTCACGCATTCCGTCCTGATAGATGAAGTCAGTCTTGAAAGTGAGGAGGATCTGATCTCCCTTATGAAACGCAGAGTCAGTCGTGAAAGCGAACGAACTTTTATTGTATGGCACCATCGGTATCAGCGCGATGGACTTCTCCCCCGCCCAGATGTCAGCCGTGTCGCCGTTTGCAGCTAAAGCGCCAAACCTGTTCACCTCGCTTGCGGTGGCTCCTTGGACCATGGCTTCATCACTCAGCCTGCGCGAGATGTTCTGATAGATGGCAAGAAGGCGGTCGGCATGGCGCATGTAATAAACCATTGAAGAATCAAAGTCGGCTTGCGTAACTCCGTATTTCTTCAGCACTGCAGCCCTCAACGCAACCTGTCGTGAGCCCGTACCTTCATCCCAGACCTCCTGTGCCATACCGTCTGCAATATGATAATCATAGAGGAGATCTTCCATCTCGTCGGGCTGAATGTATTTTCCAGGTACACTCGGCTTGCATGAGTAGAAGACCAGTATCAATGGTACTATTAAAATATAGCAGATCTTATTCATCGTCATGATGATGCTCCGCATCTGATTCGTCTGTGTCGCGGGATGTCTTATGCGCTGAAACGGAAAGATCACTCAAATCATTTCGGCAGAAGAGAAGCAGCAGGATCACACCCGTGGTGATGCTTGCGTCCGCGAAATTGAATACAGGAGAGAAGAAGACAAACTCCTGGCCTCCAAAGTAGGGGACCCATGAAGGCCACGTAGTAACGATCAAGGGGAAATAGAACATGTCAACCACCTTCCCCATCAGGAATCCCGCATAACCCGTTCCAAAGGGCACAAGGTAGGACACATAATAAGGAGAGGAGGCATTGAAGATCAGTCCATAGAACATGGAGTCGATGATATTGCCCGCCGCCCCTGCAACAACCATCGACAGGAAGATAATATAACGTGTCCTGGCCGCGGCCTTGATCTGGCGATGGATATACCAACCGATGACAATGACGGCAACGATGCGGATGACACTAAGGAACAACTTGTTGATGAAAGTCATGCCATAGGCCATGCCGCTATTCTCTATGAAATCGATGTAGAACCAATCCGTGATTCGGATAGACTCCCCCAAGGCCATGTTGGTTTTGACGATGACCTTAATCATCTGATCGATGATCAGAACCGCAACGATGATCAGGACTGACAATCGTCCGTCACTAAGAAATTCCCTGCTTTTCTTCATGCGGACCAAATGCTAAAAACCTTTCTTTCGGGCATTTTTGGAAGCGACACTGAGCGTAGCATGAGGCACGGCTCGCAGGCGCTCTTTGGGAATCAATTCTCCTGTCATACGGTCGATGCCATAGGTCTTATTCTGTATTCGAACCAATGCAGCCTCAAGCCCCTGGATGAATTTCTGCTGACGGGAGGCCAACTGCACGAGTTCCTCTTTCGACTGGGCCAAACTTCCTTCCTCCAATGCTTTATAAGTAGGAGAAGTATCAGCCACATCGTTACCGTCAGCATTCATCAGCTGTTTCATCATGCCCTCATAGTCACGACGTGCCAATTTCAATTTCTCATTAATAATAGCGCGGAACTCTTCAAGTTCTTCATCACTATAACGAATTTTATCTGCCATGTCTGAATGTTATTATGGGTTTGTGCAAAGGTAGAGAAGATTTAAATCTTCTCTACCTTTATATTTAATTTAAAATCATCAAAGTCGACCTCCGTACCGTCATTCTCTTCAATGGTGATACGATCCGCAAGTACCTGCCCTTTCATGTAACTGTCATAAGCAGCTACAGCCTCGTCGGTCTCCGGATGATGAGAAATGGTCACAGAGATGCGGTCCGTGATCTCCAACCCGGAATCTTTGCGCAGGTTCTGGATGCGGTTCACCAACTCGCGGGCCAAACCTTCCTGCCTGAGTTGATCACTCACTTCGACCTCTAAGGCCACAGTCAAGTTTCCTTCGTTGGACACCAACCAGCCCGGGATGTCTTCACTGACAATCTCCACATCAGCAGCTTCGACGACCACTTGCTGTCCATCGCTGGCAAAGGAATATGCCCCGGTCTGTTCAAACAATGCAATCTCGTCCTGCGTCAGTGCTTCCATCCGGGCCGCAACGGTTTTCATCAGCTTGCCGAACTTCTTTCCCATGACGCGGAAATTGCATTTCACCTTCTTCACCAAGATGCCCTGACCCTCCACGAATTTCAGTTCCTTTACATTGACTTCATTCAATATCAGCTCCTTTACAGCCTCGATACGGGCTTTCTGGTCATCATCCACGGCGGGGATCATGATTTGAAGAAGCGGCTGGCGTACCTTGATGTTGACTTTGCGACGCAATGCAAGCACCATGGACGTAATTTTCTGGGCCATCTCCATTCTTGACTCAAGTTCAAAGTCTATACAAGAAGCATCTGCGGATGGCCATTGTTCCAAGTGAACGCTCTCCATATCGCCCTCAAGATCATGATATAACTGATCAGCATAGAATGGGGCAAAAGGTGCCAACAATTTGGAGAGTACCATCAGACATTCATATAACGTCTGATAAGCACTCAGCTTATCCGCACTCATTTCCTTGCCCCAGAAGCGTTTGCGGTTCAGTCGGACATACCAGTTGCTAAGGTCATCGTTGACAAAAGTCTCGATGAGGCGGCCTGCCCGCGTCGGATCATAATTTTCAAGTTCATCGGTTACCTTCCTGATCAAAGTATGCAGGCAAGAGAGAATCCATCGGTCGATCTCCGGACGATCCTTCAATGCCACACTTGCAACCGTAGGATCAAAGCCATCCACGTTGGCATAGAGCGCGAAGAAGCTATACGTATTATATAAGGTGCCAAAGAACTTGCGTCGGATCTCATCAACGCCGTTAGGGTCAAACTTGAGATTATCCCAAGGCTCCGTATTGGTCAGCATATAGAAACGGACAGGATCGGCTCCATATTGATGAATCATCTCGAACGGATCGGTGACGTTTCCGATGTGCTTGCTCATCTTGTTTCCTTTGGCGTCAAGCACCAAACCTGACGAGATCACATTCTTGAAGGCGACCGAATCGAATACCATCACGGCAATAGCATGCAACGTGAAGAACCAGCCGCGCGTCTGGTCGACACCCTCGTTGATGAAGTCTGCAGGGAAGAACTTCGGCGGTATCGGCAGTCCCTCGTAACGGCTCTCGACCATCGCCTTGCGGTCCGCTTCCGTTCCGCGCAACATTTCACCTTCAAAGGGATAGTGTAACTGTGCGAAAGGCATAGAACCTGAGTCAAACCAAACATCAATGAGGTCCAACTCACGCGTCATGGGACGACCTTCATCACTCACAAGAACGATGTTGTCCACATAGGGACGATGCAGATCCACCTTGTCATAATTCTCGTCGGAATAGTCTCCCGGAACAAATCCTTTCTCTTTCAATGGATTGCTCTGCATGATTCCGGCAGCTACAGACTTTTCGATCTCATCATAGAGTTCCTGCAAGGAGCCGATGCACTTGGCGTTTCCGCGGTAGTCGCGCCATATGGGAAGCGGGGTCCCCCAGAAGCGTGAGCGCGAGAGATTCCAGTCATTCAGATTCTCGAGCCAGTTGCCGAATCGACCTGTTCCGGTGGATTCGGGCTGCCAGTTGATGGTATTGTTCAGCTCTACCATCCGATCCTTCTTGGCCGTATCCTTAATGAACCAGCTGTCAAGGGGATAATACAGGATCGGCTTATCCGTGCGCCAGCAATGGGGATAGTTGTGTACATGCTTCTCGATCTTGAACGCAAGGCCTTCCTCTTTCAACTCCATGCAGATCACAATGTTCAGATCCTCGGCTTTTTCCGAGCCTTTCCGATCCCAGACTCCACCCGGATTCCAGACGGGATCATAGGCGTTCTTGACGTAATCGCCTGCATGATGACCGTAGGCAACCGTGTCCACGCAAGCATGAATGAAGTTTTCGTCCAACTCATCCAGCACATAATATTTTCCCTGAAGATCGACCATTGGCCGCGTCTCACCTTTCTTGCTGACGAGATAGAGCGCCGGCATGTTGGCGTCTTTGGCCACCTTGGCGTCATCGGCACCGAATGTCGGAGCGATATGAACGATACCCGTACCGTCTTCCGTTGTCACGTAGTCTCCGAGGATCACCCTGAAAGCCTGATCGGCCATCTCGACAAACGTGTCGCGGCCATCGCAGCTCTTGAACGTCTTCGATGGATTGGCCTGGGCATATTCATTGACAAAGGCCGGCGCATAGTCACCGATCTTCTCGCAGGGTTTGACCCATGGCATCAGTTGCTCAAAATGCAGTCCTTCCAAATCAGTTCCACGGAAATGGCAGACTTTCCGATAAGGCACATATTTGTCACCGTGTTGATATTCGGGAAGCTCCCCACCGTCGGTGACTTCACCCTCCGGGTTGAGATAAGCATTCACCCGTGCGTCAGCCATGATCAATGTCATGGGGGTTGCTGTGTAAGGATTGTAAGTTTCGACAACGACATAATCGATTTTCGGACCGACACAGAGGGCCACGTTGCTGGGCAAAGTCCACGGTGTAGTGGTCCAGGCCACGAAATAGGGATCTCCCCACTGCGAGGTTTTCAGGCACTGACTTTTTGTTTTCAGGAGCTGCCAGTCAGCGTCCACAATACGGAATTGCGCTGTGACCGTCGTGTCTTTGACGTCCCGATAACAGCCCGGCTGATTCAATTCATGCGAACTGAGGCCTGTGCCTGCGGCCGGAGAGTAAGGCTGGATCGTATAGCCTTTATAGAGTAGGCCCTTGTTGTAAAGCTGTTTCAGCAGCCACCAAAGGGTTTCGATGTATTTATTCTCATAGGTTATGTAGGGATGATCCAGGTCGACGAAATAGCCCATCTCTTCAGTCAGGGAGCGCCATTCCTTGGTAAACTTCATCACGTTCTCCCGACATTTGCGATTGTAATCCTCAACACTGATGTACTTCTCGCTGTCCTTGTTGTCAATGTCCTTCTTGGTAATACCCAATTCCTTTTCAACGCCTAACTCGACGGGAAGTCCGTGAGTATCCCATCCGGCCTTGCGGGGCACCTTAAAGCCGGACATGGTCTTATATCTGTTGAACGTATCCTTGATGGACCGCGCCAGCACATGATGGATGCCGGGATGTCCGTTGGCAGAAGGGGGACCTTCGAAGAAAATGAATTCCGGACATCCTTCCCGCTCATCTATCGACTTGTGAAAGATATCGTTGCGCTCCCATTGTGTCAATACGTCTCTGTTAGTTGCAGTCAGATCCAAACCTTTGTGTTCGGCAAACCTCTTAGCCATATCAAAACCTCTTTTTAATTACACAAAATCAGCATCCCTATCGAATGCGCTCTCATTGATTCTCCTTACATTATTAGTGCGCAAAGGTAAAAAAAAATCTTCTGATAGGCAAATAATCAAGTCTTTTTCTTCACAATCCGAGTAAGGCGAACATTGTTCCACAGAGTCATCATCTGCCGACCAGGCGAAAATGAGG
>ONHE01000150.1 GCA_900317545.1 uncultured Prevotella sp.
AACGCATCTGCGCAATTGCCGAACAAACGGGAATTCCGCGGTGCATGGATCCAGTGCGTGAACGGGCAGTTTCAAGGGCTTGGTACAGAGGCCATGCAACGCATGCTTTCGCTGCAGTTGGACGAGCTGCGGAAGGACGGGGTGAATGCCATTATTTTTCAGGTTCGTGCCGAGTGCGATGCGCTCTATGCGAGCTCTTTGGAACCTTGGAGCCGCTTTCTGACCGGTGTTCAAGGTCGGGTGCCGCAGCCCTTCTGGGATCCCTTGCAGTGGATGATCACTGAATGTCATCGCCGCGGGATGGAATTGCATGCGTGGATCAACCCCTATCGGGCCAAAACGAAGGGCACGACCCAGCTGGCAGACAACCACGTGGCCATCCGTTGTCCCGGCCGTGTGTTCGCTTATGACGGACAGTTCATCCTCAATCCGGGCCTCGAGGAGAACAGGCAGTACATCTGCAAGGTCGTGGATGACATCGTTTCGCGGTATGATATCGACGGATTGCATATCGATGACTATTTCTATCCCTATCCAGCATCGGGTCAGGTGATCCCTGACGAGGCCCTCTTCAGGCAGAACAGCAACGGGCTGAAGAATGTCAACGACTGGCGCAGGGACAATGTCAACCGGTTTGTCAAGGAGCTTTCGGAGACCATTCATCAGCGTAAGCCGTGGGTGAAGTTCGGCGTTTCTCCGTTCGGCATCTATCGCAACAAGAAGAGTGATCCCGTGAACGGATCCGAGACCAACGGCCTTCAGAACTACGATGATCTTTATGCCGACGTGCTGCTGTGGGTCAACAATGGCTGGATAGACTACTGTGTGCCGCAGATCTATTGGCAGATCGGCCATCCGACAGCTGATTACAAGACGCTCATCACATGGTGGAACCGGTTCGCGGGCAAGCGTCCGCTCTATATTGGAGAGGATGTCGAGCGCACGGTGAAGTTTCCTGATCCGGCCCAACCGGCATCCAATCAGATGCCCGCAAAGTACAGGCTGCACGGCCAGATGCCGAACGTGAAGGGCACGGTGCTATGGTATGCGAAGGCCGTTGTGGACAATGTCGGCAACTATGGCACCATGCTGCGAAACGAATATTGGAAATATCCGGCTCTTCCGCCGCTGATGCCGTTCATGGACAGCAAGGATCCGAAAAAGGTGAAGAAGGTGAAGCCGGTCTGGACAAGTGACGGATACATCCTCTTCTGGACTGCTCCGAAAGCCAAGAAGTGGGGAGATGAGGTGAACAAATTTGTGGTCTATCGCTTCAGCAAGGGTGAAAAAATCAATCTGGACGATCCTTCACGGATTGTCACCGTCACCACGGAGCCGTTTTACAAGCTGCCTTATGTTGACGGGAAAAGCAGGTCTACCTATGTTGTGACAGCTCTCGACCGCGTCGGAAACGAAAGTAAGGGCGTCAAAAAAAGGATTAAGCTTTGAGGCTTAATCCTTTTTCAGCAGGTCGTCCAAGAAGTGATCGAGTTCCTGATCCAAGTCTTTCATCAAGTCTCCACCAATGATCACCGTGTCGTCATCAGCTAAATAGAGCTCGGCGATGCTTTCGTTGTCGTCGTCTTCAAGTACGAAGCTGAAAGGCTTCATGATGCCCAAGTGGTCGATCAGTTCATGATCTCGTTTCAGAGACGCCCGCAGGATGAGCGTGACGCTGTCGTAGAAGTTGTCATCCTTGTTGTCTATCCATTGCTCGACGACGCATCTCGTGATCTCCAGGTCATTGTCATCGTAGACCATGAGTTCTCCCGTTTCCTGAGCTACACGGATGTGTATGTCCGTGAGCAATGAGGTTTCGTCGTTCTGGGGGAACTTCTGGGCGATCTTTCGGATCACCCTTTCGATCTGCTGATTTGTCTGCTCGGTTGCTCTCATCATGATTGTTGTATGCCTAAAGGTGAATATACTCATGCAAATATACGCCAATTCGCGGAATCTGCAAATTATTCCAGGTTTTTTTTCATCCGCAGCGAGAATCTCTGATCAAAGAAATCGCACGTTGGAAGGATGTGTTAACGCACACCGTAGGATCACATTTTCTTAGCCATTTTATTTGTCAATTAAAAATATAGTATTATTTTTGCATTTGCAAACTCGACTTCGCAAATCTGCGTATTATCTATAATGAGTGAAAAGATCAAGCATTCCGGTGTTATATATTCTCTCGGACATAACCTGATCCGCGTCAGGATCGGACAGTCTGCGGCATGTGCTGCCTGCAAGGTGTCGGCACATTGCAACGCTTCAGATACCAAGGATAAGGTCGTGGAGGTGCATTCGGATGCGGCAGACAGCTATCAGGTTGGCGAAAGGGTGGTCATTCTGGAGGACAACCGCATGGGTTTGAAAGCGGCGCTCTTTGCCTATGCAGTCCCCGTTTTGCTGATGGTGGCAGTGCTGGTCATTGTCGTAGCGGTCACGAGCAGCGAATCTGCCGCCGCCTTGTCGGCTCTTGCCTGTCTTATACCTTATTATATAGTTCTCTATCTACTTAGAAACAAGATCAGTCAACAGATCAAATTTGACATAGAAAAGATTTATAACTAAAACAAAGAGAATAATGATGAGTTTTATTTTGAACGCAGTTATAGTTCTCGGAGCGATCGCACTCGTAGCGGCGTTGATTCTTTTCTTCGTTTCGCAGAAGTTTGCCGTCGAAGAGGATCCACGCATCGGTCAGGTCGTTGAGGTCCTTCCGGGAGCTAATTGCGGAGGCTGTGGTTTTGCCGGATGCTCCGGCTTGGCCTCTGCTTTGGTCAAAGGAGCAGACCAAGGGACGCTCGATGGACTTAACTGTCCGGTGGGCGGCCAGCCTGTGATGAGTCAGGTGGCAGATCTGCTTGGTATGGCAATCGCCAACTCGGCACCCATGGTGGCCGTGGTCCGTTGTAATGGAAGCTGTGACCTGCGCCCACGTATCGCCGAGTATGACGGTCTGCGCACCTGCGCGGCCATGCATGCGGCAGGAGCAGGCGAAACGGGCTGCGGATACGGATGCTTGGGATGCGGCGACTGTGTCAATGCTTGCAAGTTTGATGCGATACACATGAACCTGGAGACAGGACTGCCCGAGGTGGACGAGGAGAAGTGCACTTCGTGCGGCGCATGTGTCAAGGCTTGCCCCCGTCACATTGTCGAGTTGCGCAAGAAAGGGCCGAAAGGACGCCGCATATATGTGAACTGCGTCAACAAGGATAAAGGTGCTGTGGCGCGAAAAGCCTGCCAGGTGGCCTGCATCGGTTGTGGCAAGTGTGAGAAAGTATGCGAGTTTGACGCCATTAAGGTCGAAAACAACCTCAGCTATATTGATTTCAACAAGTGCCGCATGTGTACGAAGTGCGTCGATGAATGTCCGACCAACGCCATTGTCAAGGTGAATTTTCCTGTCAAGAAGCCAAAGGCTGTGGCGACAGAGACACCGGCTGGCTTGGCCGGACAGAACGTGAATCCCGTAAAAATGGAGGAAAAAGCATGAAATTACATACATTCAGAATGGGTGGAGTGCATCCCGAAGAAAATAAACTGACTGCTGAAAGCCCGACCAAAGTGGCCGAATTGCCCAAGGTGGCGATCTTTCCGCTCAGCCAACACATCGGCGCTCCGGCCAAGGCTGTTGTCAGCCGAGGAGACAAGGTGAAGGTTGGGACACTGCTGGCAGAGGCCGGCGGCTTCGTCAGTGCACCGGTCTACAGTTCTGTTTCGGGAACCGTGGCCAAGATTGACACATCGATCGACGCGACCGGATATCGTCAGCCTGTCATATTTATCAATGTAGAAGGAGATGAATGGGAACCAAGTATCGACCGCAGCGAGCAGGTGGAGACCCTCGACGGACATCCTGAACTGACCCCTGAAGAGATTGTCAGTCGCATCAAGAATGCCGGTGTGACCGGCATGGGTGGCGCAGGTTTCCCGACTCATGTCAAGCTTTGTCCGCCGCCTACGGCAAAAGCGGAATGCGTGATTATCAACGCCGTGGAGTGCGAACCATATATCACTTCAGACTATAGGCTCATGATGGAACATCCGGATGAGATCCTCGTAGGTGTCGAATTGCTCATGAAGGCAGCCAAAGTGGATAAAGCGTATATCGGTATTGAGGAAAACAAGCCCGAAGCAATCCGTCTGTTGACCGACAAAACGCAAGGGCGAACGGACATAGAAGTTGTTCCGCTCGCACAGAAATATCCGCAAGGCGGCGAGAAACAGCTTGTGGATGCGGTCATTCATCGTCAAGTCCCGGCGCCTCCCGCTATCCCTGTCAATGTCGGGGCTATCGTCCAGAATGTCGGGACCGCATTTGCGACATATCAGGCAGTCATGAAACGAAAGCCTTTGTTTGAGCGCTACACCACTGTAACCGGCAAACAGGTGAAGCATCCCGGCAACTTTCTCGTGCGCATGGGAACGCCTTTCTCTCAGCTGATCGATGCTTGCGGCGGCCTGCCTGATGGGGACAACAAGGTCTTGGCAGGAGGCCCGATGATGGGGAAGGCCGTTCTGAGTCTGGATGTGCCTGTATGTAAGGGGACGAACTCAATCACCGTCCTCACCGGTGCGGATGCTCATCGCAAGTCGATCCAACCCTGTATCCGCTGCGGAAAGTGTGTGGAGGTCTGCCCGATGGGCTTGGAGCCATATCTGTTGGCCACCCTTTCCTCGGTCAAAAAATACGACCGGCTCGAACAGGAGGATGTCGTGTCCTGCATAGCCTGTGGCTCTTGCCAGTTCACATGCCCCTCTCACCGTCCGTTGTTGGATAATATCTCCAATGGAAAAGCGGTGGTCATGGGTGCCATAAGAGCAAGGGCTGCCAAAGCGAAGGCTGCTACGGCTTCCCCAACAGCCCAGAACGGATCGTCCGCCGCTGCGAAATAATTCTTTAAAGATCATCAATCGTTGTAATTATAACATATCAAATGGGAAAGTTAATCGTTTCTCTGTCACCCCATGCCCACGGCAATGAGACGGTAGAGAAGAACATGTTTGGCGTCGTGATAGCCTTGATTCCTGCCATACTTGTATCTTTCGTCTACTTCGGAATTGGTTCCGTCATTGTCCTTATGAGCAGTGTGGCTGCCTGTGTCTTCTTTGAATGGGCCATCTCAAAATATCTTTTGAAAGTCGAGCCGACCGTTTCTGACGGCTCGGCCATTGTTACAGGACTGTTGCTGGGTATGAATCTCCCGAGTAATCTGCCCGTTTGGATCATCCTGATCGGTGCGCTGGTTTCGATAGGCATCGGCAAAATGTCATTCGGAGGGTTGGGCAACAATCCCTTCAATCCGGCTCTTGTGGGTCGATGTTTCCTTTTGATCAGCTTCCCGGCACAGATGACGCTGTGGCCTTTGCCCAATCAGCTGACTCGATATCTGGATGCTGAAACCGGCGCAACACCGCTTCAGATCATGAAGACGGCTATTAAGGAAGGCGATCCGTCACTTCTTGACCAGCTCCCGGATTCCATGCAGCTTCTGCTCGGCAGCAATCCGAATTTAGGATTGGGCACCATCGGTGAGTTCTGTGCGTTGGCCTTGCTGCTCGGTTTTGTATATCTCCTTTGGAAGAAGGTCATCACTTGGCATATTCCAATATCGATTATTGCGACCGTTTTCGTGTTTACAGGCTTGCTGCATATCGCCAATCCTGCCTACGCTGATCCTTTCACAGAGATTCTGAGCGGTGGTTTGCTGTTAGGTGCCATATTCATGGCGACCGACTATGTGACAAGTCCGATGAATCATAAAGGCCAGCTGATCTATGGCATAGCCATCGGATTCCTGACTGTCGTGATCCGTAACTGGGGCAGTTATCCCGAAGGAATGAGCTTCGCGATTCTCATCATGAACGGTTTCACACCTCTTATCAATCATTATATCAAGCCAAAACGGTTTGGCCGCGTACACGTTAAGTAATAGGAGAAGTACATATGGAAAAGTTAAGATCATCACTTCAGAATATGGTCATGGTGCTGGTCGGCGTGTCAATCGTCATCGGTGCCTTGTTGGCTTTTGTCAATCATGTCACGGCGAAGCCGATTGCAGAGAAGGCGGAGAAGACTTTGGCATCCGGCATTAAAGCCGTCATGAACAGCAATCAGGTTAAAGTGGACGAACCTGTTGAAGTTTTACGGGATTTTGAAGGCAAAATCTTGGAGTTTGTCATTCATCCTTGCACGGATCTGCAGGGCAAGTCACTCGGTGCCGCAGTGGAGAGTACGACCGGCGGCTTTGGCGGTGACTTGAAGGTGCTTGTGGGGTTCGATCCCGACGGAAAGATCCTCGGTTACACCATCCTTGAAACTTCGGAAACGCCAGGACTTGGTGCCAAAGCTGAAAAATGGTTCCAGAAGGACGGCAAGGGCAGTATCATCGGGATGAGTCCCGCTGACGGAACTCTTCACGTCAGGCAGGATTCAAAGAGTGGAAACGCTGTTGACGCCATCACGGCATCGACTATCACGAGCCGCGCATTCCTCAAGGCGGTCAACCAGGCCTATGAAGTTTATCGGCAGAAGGACAAAAGCGCTGCAATGGCAGCTGTCAACCAATAAGAAAGGAGCATGACATGAGTAATATGAAAGTCTTTATCAACGGGCTCGTAACGGAGAATCCGACCTTTGTCCTTTTCCTCGGAATGTGTCCCACTTTGGCCACGACAACGAGTGCTATCAATGGTTTCTCGATGGGAGTCGCCACAATGGCCGTCTTGATTTGTACCAATTTTGTGATCTCCTGCATCAAGAAGGTCACGCCGGACATGGTTCGCATCCCTGTCTTCATCGTGGTGATTGCCGCCTTTGTGACCATTCTGCAGATGTTCATGTCGGCTTATGCACCTGACAGCATCAATAAGGCGTTGGGCATCTTCATCCCTCTCATCGTGGTGAACTGCATCATTCTCGGTCGCGCAGAGAGTTTTGCCTGCAAGCATACGCCATTGGCCAGCATTGTGGACGGTCTTGGCATCGGTCTCGGATTCACCTTCGCCCTGACGCTGTTGGGATCGCTGCGTGAGCTGCTTGGTGCCGGAAGCCTGTTCGGCGTGCAGCTCTTGCCCGAGACAACGAATGTCCTTCTGTTTGTACTCCCGCCGGGAGCCTTCCTGACACTGGGTTATTTAGTTGCGATTTTTAATAAAATGAGAAAGGTGTAATCATGGAGTATTTGTTAATTTTCATATCTGCGATATTCGTCAACAATATCGTTCTGTCCCAGTTTTTGGGCATCTGCCCGTTCTTGGGCGTATCTCAGAAGATTGATACGGCATTGGGAATGGGTGCCGCTGTGACCTTCGTGCTGACGCTGGCCACGATTGTGACATGGGCAGTGCAGCGTTTCGTGCTGGATCCTTTCGGTCTTCAGTATTTACAGACGCTTGCCTTCATCTTGGTGATTGCCGCGCTTGTGCAGATGGTGGAGATCATCCTGAAGAAGGTCTCGCCGGCTTTGTATCAAGCGCTCGGCATCTTCCTCCCGTTGATCACGACCAACTGTGCCGTGCTCGGTGTGGCTATCCTTGTCATTCAGAAAGACTATAGCCTGCTCGAGAGCGTGGTCTATGCCTTTTCTACGGCACTTGGCTTTGCGCTGGCGTTGATCATTTTCGCCGGTTTGCGCGAGCAACAGGCGTTGGTCAAGATTCCCAAGGGCATGCAAGGCATGAGCATCGTACTTGTCACTGCGGGCCTGTTGAGCCTCGCGTTCATGGGTTTCAGCGGACTGCAGGGTGGATTGAGTACCCTGTTTGGATTGAAGTGACGGGATGATGATAGGATGATGAGATGATGAGGATGATGAGAAGATGACGGGATGAGAAGCTGATGAGGGATCGGGCGTGAGTATTTGCAGGACCAATGCCATCCTTTCCTCCTCTCTTTCATCCATCACTCCATCCTTCATGATCATATCTTCTCCTCATCCATGCATCTTTCCCGGTCCCCTCTTATCATCTCATACCCACATCATACAGTTAATATACCTATCACATAATTAATTATCAGCTATGAAACAGAGAATATTAGTAACCGGCGGGACGGGGTTCATCGGAAGCCATACGACCGTGGAATTGCAGCAGGCAGGCTATGATGTCGTCATCATCGACAATCTGAGTAATTCAAAAATGGAAGTGCTCGATGGCATTGAGCAAATCACCGGCATACGCCCGGCCTTCGAAAGAGTAGACCTCCGGGATAAGGAAGCTACAGAACAGGTATTCCAGAAGTATCCCGGCATCGTGGGAATCATCCATTTCGCAGCATCAAAGGCCGTCGGAGAGAGTGTCCAAAAGCCTTTGCTTTACTACCGGAACAATATCGTTTCATTGATTAATCTCTTGGAACTGATGCCCCAATACGGTGTCAAAGGTATCATCTTTTCCTCGAGTTGCACCGTCTACGGCCAGCCAAAACCGGAGAATCTGCCTGTCACGGAAGATGCGCCGCATCAGAAAGCTACATCTCCCTACGGTAATACCAAGGAGATTAATGAGCAGATTATATATGACTACATTCACAGCGGGGCCAATATCAAGAGTATTGTGCTACGTTATTTCAATCCCATAGGTGCCCATCCATCGGCCCTGATCGGCGAACTGCCCAACGGAGTCCCTGCCAATCTGATTCCCTTTGTGACCCAGACGGCCATCGGCATCCGCCCCATGCTGACCGTATTCGGCAACGATTATGACACGCCCGATGGTACCTGCATCCGCGACTATATCTATGTTGTCGACTTGGCAAAGGCCCATGTGGTTGCGATGACACGTGTGCTGGAGCAGGAAACCAATTCCATCGAGTACTTCAATATTGGTACGGGGCATGGCAATTCAACGCTTGAAGTGATCAAAACCTTTGAAGAAGCCACCGGTGTAAAGCTCAACTGGCAGTACGGCCCACGTCGGGAGGGAGACATTGAGAAGATCTGGGGCGACTGCACGAAAGCCAACAAGGTGCTCGGATGGAAAGCTGAAACCCCGTTGCGCGATGTGCTTGCCACTGCCTGGAAGTGGCAGCTGAAACTCCGCGATGATGGTGTGATGTGATCGTTCTGATCATCTGCCGGCAGGAGGTGGGCAGCCTGCAACAGGGATGTTCACCTTCTGCTTTTACAGGAACGGGCTGCAGCCTATAGTGCATGAATTATTAATAATCCTTAACTGATGCGTGTTTCTGCCCGACATGCTCCGGCAGTTCGACGAAAATGTGTAACTTTGCACACCCATCTACGAGATAGATGAAATACATTTATAACTAATTAAAGATACATTTTAAATGGCAACAAAAATCAGATTGCAGCGCGGCGGTCGCAAGGGATATGCTTTTTACAGCATTGTGATTGCAGATGCGAGAGCACCACGTGATGGTAGATTTGTAGAAAAGATTGGTACGTACAATCCGAACACCAATCCGGCAACCGTTGATTTGAAGTTTGATCGTGCCCTCTATTGGGTAGAGACTGGCGCACAACCCACAGACACCGTTCGCAACCTTCTCAAGAGTGAAGGCGTCTATTTGATGAAGCACCTTCGTGGTGGCGTCAAGAAGGGTGCCTTTGATGAGGCAACATGCCAGCAGAAGTTTGATGCTTGGAAGACTGAAAAGGCTCAGAAGACCGAAGCTGTACGCGACCAGGATGCCAAGGCACGCAAGGAAGCTGCTACAAAGAGCTTGGAAGCTGAGAAGAAAGTGAACGAGGCGATCGCCAAGAAGGTAGCTGACAAGAAGGCTGCTGAGGCTGCTGCCAAGGCTGAAGCTGAAGCTCAGGCTGCCGCAGAGGCTGCCCAGGTAGAGGAAGCCCCGCAGCAGGAGACCGCAGAGGCGCCAGCTGAAGCATAGCGAGAAGCTGTCGGTCCGGTCAGGAGACTGACCCCGCCCGTTAAGAATAAGGCGTCCGGTGATTGCATCGGGCGCTTATTTTTTTGCCCCAATGGCAAATGTCTTAATTCCTTAATTATCAGATGTTTACCATGTTCCCTCTGCGAGCCACGTGCGGAGCTATCCTTTGGACTGTCCAAAGCTATGCTCCGGGCCGTCCAAAGCTATGCTCCGGGCCGTCCAAAGCTATCATATGCGGAAGCCATACGACAGCTACCTTTTCGTCATCTGTTTGCTACCGGTTTAAAGGAGCATCTGAAACAGTCTGCAAATCCTTCCTGGTGGCAGTTTCAGAGGAATAAACAAAAACAGTCTATGGACATCCTTTGTTCATAGGCTGTTGTATTTTGGGGCTGTCGGGTGAAAGTCCCGAATAGCTTATCGGATGACAAACTTGCGGTTGTTTCTGATATAAAGACCCTTGGGAAGCACAGCCGGATCGTTGCCCACGAAGCGTCCGTCG
>ONHE01000113.1 GCA_900317545.1 uncultured Prevotella sp.
ATGATTGATTTCTTCGCAGCCTGCGTTTGTATCGTCATTTTCTCGCCCCTTTTCCTCTTCTGCTACATTGCCGTAAGACGTGAAGACGGGGGACCGGCAATCTTCAAACAAGAGCGCATAGGACGCTTCGGCAGACCTTTCTATATTTACAAATTCAGGTCAATGTGCATGGATGCCGAGAAGGACGGCCCCCAACTCTATCAGCATGAGCATGACACGAGGATGACGCACGTCGGCCAGTTTCTGCGAGCACATCATTTAGACGAGCTTCCGCAATTGTGGAACGTCGTAAAAGGCGATATGGCGTTCATAGGCCCACGACCGGAACGGGAATATTATATCAACCAGATTATGGAACGCGATCCCCGCTACATCTGTCTCTATCAGATCCGTCCGGGCGTAACGTCATTTGCCACGCTATACAATGGATATACGGATACGATGGAGAAGATGTTGCGCAGGTTGGAATTGGACCTTTATTATCTCGAGCACCGCAGCTGGTGGTTGGATGCGAAGATCTTGATCAAAACCTTTATCAACATCGTGTTTGGAAAGAAATTTTAACCGGCTCAGAATTTCTTGAACTTCAGACGGAGTTTTTCTGACTTGAGTATCATGCGGGACCCATTGAGCCCCTCCACTGTGAATTGATCCTGCAATCCATCAATACCATAAGGTGCAAGCAACGAAGCGTCTTCCAACGGGATATCGCCACCATAGGCTCCGTCCGTCTCTTGCTCATGACCTTGGTTGGAATAGGGTTCATAGACGTTCAACAGGTCGCCTTCATGCTTGAAGCGCATATAAAGATCAGCGCGCTGACCATCCTGGTCCGATAGCCGCATGAGCTTCACGGAGAAAGCCCAGAAAACCCGCTGCTGCGACAAGTCCAAAGTCCCTCCCGTTGACAAGGTATCCACACTTTCCATATGCCAGAAACCGTCAAGGTCTCCATTGTCGCTGGTCTCGAAATCGCACGACTGCAGCATCGCCACACTTAAGACAAAGCTCGCCAGCATGAATCTGTTTCCGATTCTGATTCTCATATTTTATGAATTGCTTATGGGCATAAGGCTCACGTCACTACCCTATCCCGCTGTTATAAATTGAATATTCCTTTCTTACTGATCGTCAACTGGAACCCTGCATTGTGGCCCAGTATGCTTCCAAAATCCATTCCACAGGCACCCCTCACGCTCCATTTCCGAGGCAGATGACAGGTCACTTCGGTCATGAAGCTGACGTTATGCCGTTTGTGGGTATAGGCATCGCTATACGTACCGAATCCTTCCTGATAGGTCGCAAGCACCCGATAATCGAGTTTCTCTGTCGGGGATCCGTTCACACCAAGGTGCACGGCCTTGAAACGGTTGTTCTTGACCTCGATGGTTCCGTCGGTGTTGTAGATCGGCGAACGATAGAGCGGATTGCCGATCACTTGTCCCCAATGCTGCCACCCGGTGAGGATATAGTGATTATAGTAATTGTCTATACCAGCCACATGATCGGAAATGCCTTTCGTACGATCGTGATTGATCGGGCCGCTCTGGTCTTTGGTGTGGATGTATTCGAGAACGATGCCTCGAAGCCAACTCCCGTACTTAAGCTCCAACTCTCCGCCAAGCATGAAATCCTTGAAATGATAGAGCAGAAAACGGCGGTCTTTCTTCACGTTCCATTCCTCCCCGGACCCATAGCCGTCATAGTCGATATGGAGCATCTGTGAATGATCCTCGAAGAAATGATCCAGATAGAGATGGAATTTCCACATGTCGGCCTCATAGTTGAGGCGCGCAACCCAACTGCCAAGCTGATCACCGGCAATGTTAGCATACTGGCCCTCGCCCACGTCACCACCACCAGGGACAAAGGCATGCCAGAAATCTTTGAACCCCACTCCGCCTTTCCGGACAATCATGGTGCCATCCCCTTGGAAAGCATAAGCTGTTCCGCCAAACGTGCAGGCCATCTCCAATCCCAACTCTAACGAGAGGGGATAGAAGCGGTCTGGATTTCCGATCATCAGATAACCGGCCTTGCTGTGATAGAGCACGCCATCGGCATACTTGCCCTTACGCCCGGTAAATTCATGCTGCCAGTTGTCGTCGGTCATCTTTCCATAGGCAATATGGCCTTTGAGATGCAACCAGTCATGTCCGAACGGCAGCGTCCAATATGCGGGTAGTGCAATCCGTACCTGCGGAACTGGCCGTGCGTTGATGCCCAAAGCCTGCGATCCGCTGCTCAACTGATTGTTCTTCAGTTCCATTTCATACTCCTTACTCCCTACCGAGAGTACGCCATGCAGCCAGCGAGCCTCCACGAAAGCCTGCTGAACAATGACCTTACTCGTATAATTGACTGGCACAGCCACGTCAACGCCATAGCCGATGCCCCATCTCCGGTCAAAGTCGTTAGACAATGGGCGGATCACGCTGGCACGCGCATATCCATTCTGCTTGTCCAACGAACTCAACCCGTATTTATTGGCATTCAGCCACAATGGCGTTTCATGATTGGCCGACGAGCCTTGCACTTCCAATTGGTAGTTGATGCCTTTGCCTAAGTCCAATTTCTCTGGATCAGTATCTTCCTGCCAGGCGTATTGCCCACAGGCCACAGACCAAGTCCACATTCCCAGCAGGGCAAGCAACCACAGTCGATAGGAGATCATTTTCATCTTCACCTTATTATATAGAGATAACGCTGCAGACGTTCTTTTATTTTATACGACTGCAGATACTGTGGCTTGTCTGTCTGTAGGGATGAGAGATTCATGATGAGGGATGAAGGATGAGAGATGAAGGATGAGGGGTGAATTTAGGGCAACTGGAGATACCAATACAATAATTTTGCAGCAGTAGAATTATTTTGCTAATTTTGCCGCAGCTTTAGCGTCGATGCCTATGCTACAAGGGCAACAACTTCTATCCAAAATCTTATGACAAGATATGCCGAACTTTTATGTGCCTTAGCCTTGGCGGCATTGGGGCTCACGGTATTGGCAGGGATGATACTGCCACCACACTGCATCATGGAAAACACTATCGTTGGCTCTTCGCTCCTGGCCTGCGCGGCAGGGATCTACAAAGGCACCGCGCACCAATACCAGACATCGAAAAGAAGACGGATAAACCCGCTTTGGATCATAGTCACCATTTTCATGCTCATGCTCGAAGCGATGGCACTCTACCGGATTATCTTTGAGAAATATCCCGTGTTTGGATAAGGACATCCCCCTTCGACCAAATGCTTGCGTAATCCGCTGTCACGATGCCGCCTGCATCCGGGATGCAAGGCTGGCACTTAACAGAATGGCGCCTGCATCCAGGTTGCAAGCGCCATTTTATCATTTTTGTAGATTGTATGTCTGAAATGACACACGGTCCTTAAATTGTTATCATCCTAAAGCATCAGGATTCCACAACGATCGGCTGATACTTCGGCACCAAAGCTTTCATGATCACCCACCCAATAAGGTAGGCCACTGCGCAGATACAGAATATGATCATATATCCGGCCGGCTTTCCTTCAAAACCGGCAAAGGTGAAAGCGCTGCCCTGCTCGCCGGCATAAGTGAACAGCATGCCCGAACCTTTGTTGATCAGGAACGAGCCCACACCGCCGGCCATGCCGCCGATACCGGTGATCGTTGCCACGGTCGACTTGGGGAACATGTCGCCGGTTGTGGAGAAGATGTTGGCACTCCAACTTTGATGCGCCGCACCTAAGATACCGATGAGAATGATCGGGAACCAAGGCGTGTTGAACATGCCTCCCAACGGCTGGGCCAGAATGCCTAACAATGGGAAGAAGGCGAAGATCAGCATCGCACGCATGCGTCCGGCATAAGGATTCATGCCTCGATTGATGAAGTAAGTGGGCAGTTTGCCACCGAAAATGCTCAGCATCGTGATCAGATAGAGCACAAAAATACCTGTCATGCCTAACGGATCGGTCGTCTTGATGCCAAATTGGGTCTCCAGATATTTAGGTGTCCAGAAGAGGAAGAACCACCACACACCATCGGTCATGAACTTGCCGATGATGAACGACCATGTCTGCCGATACTTGAAACACTGCCAGAACGGGATCGCCGGACCGTCATCGGCAACCTGTGCAGGATCATCTTCGGTGTCCGCATCCTGATTGATGTAAGTCAGTTCGGCCTGATTGACATGCTTGCTTTCATTGGGTTTCGAATAAATTAAGATCCAGAAGCCCATCCACACATAGCCTAAGGCACCGATGACAAGAAACGCCATCTCCCAGCCGAAGTACTTGGCCAGCAGCGGAATGGTGAACGGAGCGATGAGCGCACCTACGGATGCCCCGCTGTTGAAAATTGCAGTGGCATAGGCGCGGTCCTTCTTCGGAAAGTATTCTGCTGTCACCTTGATCGCAGCTGGGAAGTTTGCGGCTTCTCCGAGTGCCAAGATACAGCGGCAGCAGAGGAACAGCATCACGCTCACGGTGCTGACGGCAAGTCCTAAGTCAGCAGCATGTTGCACATAGATCTTTGCACCTTCAAAACCTTCAATCCAATGACCCGTCAGGATCCCGGCTGTAGCGATGCCGCAGAAAGCATGGAGAACGGCACCCGTGCTCCACACGCCGATCGCCCACAGATAGCCTTTCTTCGTGCCCATCCAGTCGACAAACTTACCGGCGAACAACATGAAGATCGCATAGGCAAGCGAGAAGACTGACGTGATGGTTCCATACATGTTTTCATCCCAACCGAACTCGGTCTCGATCAGACCAGGATAGGTCAGCGAGAGTACTTGTCGGTCCATGTAGTTTACCGTGGTGGCAAAAAAGAGCATGATGCAGATCACCCAGCGGTAGTTAGTCATTTTGGTAGTTTGAATTGGTGTCATTGTTTAATTGTATATTGGTAAACAGATTTTTAAGTTTACAGGGGCGGGGAGAATGCAAGGGCGCGGTATCAAAGGGAGAAAAGGCAAAATGACGAGCACGTGGCATGGGGAGTCGATCCCCTGCCTGCCGGCTTCTTTTGCCTTTTCACGCTTTCAGGATTTCACCTTGTTACATCTTGAGTTTCTATTCCAAGTCTGGGATCGAAATGACCTGCATGTCATTATAGATCAGATTCTCACCGGCCATGCCCCAGATGAAGGTATAGTTGCTTGTTCCGGCTGCGCAATGGATCGACCATTCTGGCGAAATGACGGCTTGTTCGTTGTTCAACCAGATCGGACGGGTCTCTTGCGGCTCGCCCATCATGTGCAGGATCTTCTGTCCTTTGGGCACTTTGAAGTAAAGATAGGTTTCCATGCGGCGCATGTGGGTGTGGGCAGGCATTGTGTTCCAAACCGAACCTTCCTTGAGTTCCGTGATGCCCATCTGCAGCTGGCAGGTACGGACGCCGGCCACTCCGTCGATGATCATCTGATGGATCACACGGTCGTTGCTCTCGGCAAGGCTTCCGGCCTTGATGTTGTTGGCTTCCTTCAGCGTGACCTTCTTGGTGGGATAGGTGGCGTGGGCACATGCACTGTTGAGATAGAACTTGGCCGGTTCGGCTGCGTTCTTGCTGGCCACGACGATGTCCTTGGCGCCTCTGCCGACATAGATGGCCTCTTCGAAGCCGAGATCATAACGTTTTCCGTCGATCGTCACCGTGCCTTCGCCGCCGATGTTGATGATTCCAAGCTCACGGTTGTTGAGCAGATTCTTCGTGTCGTTGGGCTTGTCGGTGTAGAGCGGTGCGATGGATGTCAGCTTCAGCGGCTCGGTCGTCGGCTGCGCCCCGCCAACCAAGAAGCGGTCGAAGAGCGAATAGGTCCAATGAACCTGGCCTGGTGCGAAGACCTTATCAATGAGGAACTCCTTGCGGAGACGTGCTGTGGTATAGTGCTTCGCATCATCCGGATGGCAGGCACTACGTACATTGTAGAAGGTATAGGCGTTTTCAGACTTCTCTTCGTAAACTTTCTGACAACATGCCTGCGCAAATCCCCAGGTGGAGGCCATGCACAGGGCAAAGGATAAAATTGTTTTTTTCATATCTGTAAAATTATTGTCGAATGATGATTAATCTTGTTGGGTTGAATGGGAAGCCAAAGCTGCAGCCACGGCTTTCTCATGGCGGATGATCCGGCGACGGTTGAAGAACATCATGACCAATGTGAATGCCACGAGCAGACCTGCTCCGATCCACTTGGTATACTTCACAGCCGCATAGATGCAGTAACCGAACAGCGATGAGGCAAAGTCCATCGAGCCTGCCGAGAAGCCTTCCGGAACGTTGGCAGCCTTATCCTGAGTGGCGGCGTAGACGGCGTGTGCGGCCTGCGTGAAAGCAGGGGCCATGTCGGTCACAAACCACAGGCCGACCAGCAGGGCAACCATTCCGATGATGTAACTCTTGACGACATTGCCCTTCGTATAAGGCAGGATCATCGGGAAAATATAGAACAGGCCGGCCAAGGATGCCAACGGCAGAAACTGGTTACCGGGCAGGATGACGGCAAAGATGAGATAAGTCGGGATCGAAAGCAACGTGCAGACCAGGGTCGTCGGATGGCCGATGACAAGGGCGGGGCTCATACCGATGTGCACCTGCTTGCCGTTGAATTTCTTGTTGACCAAGTCTTTGGTCTTCTCGGAGATCGGCATCAGACCGTCGATAAACAGCTTCGTGATGCGCGGTATCAGCTCCATCACGGCTCCCATCGTCACACCGAGGAAGAGAATCTTCTTGATATCCAACTGTGCCACCAATCCGATCAGAGCGCCGACGATCACACCGAGCACAAGCGGCTCACCCAAGACGCCGAACTTCTTCTTGAGACCTTCTGCGTCGATGTCCAGCTTATTGAAGCCCGGTATCTTGTCCAGCAGCCAGTTGACACCCCATGTGAAAGGCACGAAGCTCTGGCAGAAAGGTTGCGGAATCGAGATGCCGCCAAGGCTGTAGTAGCTCTGGAACTTGCCGGCCGTGATGTCCGCGAAGATCAGCGTGATGATATAGCAGACGATGGCGGCAAAGTAGCCCCACAGAAGGCTTTCGTCAAAGACGAAATAAGCCACGGCACCGATAAACGCGAAATGCCAGTAGTTCCACAGGTCGATATTTACGGTCCGGGTGGTCTTCGTAAGAAGCATCAGGAAATTGACGCCTAAGCAGATCGGGATGATCAGTGCGCCGACGGCGGTGTTATAGGCCACGCTCGCTGCAGCAGGCCATCCCATGTCAAAAACATTCAGCTGGAGATGGTAAAGTTCGGAGATTGCTGTCAAGGGATTGCCGAAGTTGTCGGTCAGCAGGGCGGTCACGATGCCTAAGCCCACAAATCCTACACCGACATAAAGACCCGACTTCAAAGCTTTGCCGAAGCTCATGCCGATGCATAAACCGATGACTGTAAAGATGATTGGCATCATCACGCTTGCCCCCAAGCTGATGATGTAACTAAAAACTTGTTCCATACTCACGCATTAATAGATTATTTTAAAACTAACAAAAAAAATGATGGCTCAGATGCTTGGATGATGACAATCCGTCTGAATGCCGATTTGCTGCAAAGGTAATAAAAATGTGGCAAATAAGCGAAGCAAAAGGATAAAAAAGTGAAAAACGCTCCGTTTCGCACAGACTCATCCTTTCGCTTCGCTGCAGGCTATATTTTAATCCTGGAAATAAACCCTTTTGACACGGTTGCTGACGCCTGTGAGCACCTCATAAGGTATGGTGTCGAGCACATCTGACAGCACCGTCACCGGCAGATGATCGCCGAAGATCTCGACACTGTCGCCTTCGTGGCAGTCAATGCCGGTCACATCGATCATCGCGACATCCATGCAGATGTTGCCCACATAGGGTGCCTTCTGCCCGTTCACCAAGCAATAGCAGTGGCGGTTGCCGAGATGGCGGTTCAGTCCGTCTGCATAGCCGATGGGAATGGCGGCGATCACGCTGTCGCGGTCGATCGTCCCTTTCCGGCTGTAGCCCACGGTGTCGCCGGCAGCCACGTGCCGAAGCTGAAGGATTGTTGTCTTCAGCGTGCTGACATTGTTGATGATCTGGTTGTTGCGGCTATTGATTCCATACAGTCCAAGCCCTAACCGGCACATGTCCATCTGCCGTTCGGGAAAGTGCTCGATGCCGGCCGAGTTGTCCATATGTCGCAGGATCTTATGCGCAAAGGCAGCCTGCAGTTTTCGGCTGGCGTGGTCGAAGAGCTCGAACTGCCGGGCACTGAAGGCGTCGAAGTCATCACTGTCGGACCCGACAAAATGCGAGAAGACCGACCGGGGGATGATGGCGTTCTGATGCTTGAGCCGGTCAATGAGCTGGTCGATGTCTTTCTCAGGATCAAATCCGAGTCGTCTCATGCCCGTATCGAGCTTGATATGTACCGGGTAACCGGTGATGCCTTCCTTCTCCGCGGCCCGTATCAGGGCTTCCAGCAATCGGAACGAATAGACCTCCGGCTCGAGATCCCAGTCGAACATGGTCTTGAAAGCGGTCATTTCCGGGTTCATAATCATGATGTTACTCGTGATGCCGTTGCGGCGGAGGGTCACTCCCTCGTCGGCTACCGCCACAGCCAAATAGTCGACCCGATGATCCTGGAGTGTCTTGGCGATCTCAACGCTTCCCGCACCGTAGGCATCCGCCTTGATCATACATACTAATTTCGTGGTCGGTTTCATGAAGGAGCGATAGTAATTAAGGTTCTTCACGACGGCATTCAGGTTCACCTCGAGGATCGTCTCGTGCACCTTCTGCACCAGCAGTTCCGTGATCTGGTCGAAGCCGAACTGTCGCGCGCCCTTCAGGAGGATCACTTCGTCGCGCAAGGACTTGAACACTTCGCTGTGGACAAACTCATCCACGGTGGCGAAAAAATACTTCTCGGCGATCCGGATCTCATCGGCGTGCGCCGAGAGCACGGGACCGATACCGACAAACTTGACCACGCCACGTTCCCGCGAGAGGTTGGAGACTTCGCGGTAGAGCGTTTCCGGCCGTTCTCCACTCTGGAAGATATCGCTCAGGATGAGCGTTCGGCGCCGCCCGTGATGGTCCGGACGACGGTTCATGAAGTCGAGTGCGATGTCCAGGGAATTGATATCCGAGTTGTAGCTGTCATTGATCAGCGTGCATCCGTGTCGTCCTTCCTTCACCTCAAGCCGCATGGCGATCGGCTCAAGTTGCTGCATGCGCTCGTCGAGCGCTTCCGGTGTGACCCCGAGCGACAAGGCGACAACCGCGCAGCTGATCGAGTTGGTGACCGAAGCGTCATCGATGAACGGGATCGAATACCAGTTCTCCGCCCCACCCTTATATATATAGGTGACCGTGGTGGCCATGTCCTTCTTCTCAATCGACTTGATGAACATCGGTGCCTGGCGGTCTTTCATGCTCCAGCAGAGCCGCTCGCCCTTGCAGTCCTCTTCGCCGACCACCTTGCTGACGGTCTCGTCATCGGCCTGATAGACGATCTTCCCGGCATCGTGGAAGAGCATCAGCTTCTCCCGCGCCTTTGCTTCCATCGACTCGAAGTTCTCCTGATGGGCGGCTCCGAGATTGGTCAGCACCGCGATGGTGGGCTGTATGATGTCCCGCAAGGCCAGCATCTCGCCCGGCTGGCTGATTCCTGCCTCGAAGACACCGATCTCCGTCTGCTCGTTCATGAGCCATACGGACAGCGGAACGCCGATCTGCGAGTTGTAGCTACGGGGCGAACGGGTGACGAAGAACTGTGGTGAGAGCAGTTGATAGAGCCACTCTTTGACCATCGTCTTGCCGTTACTGCCCGTGATGCCTACGATGGGGATGTTGAATTCGTCGCGATGACGCTCAGCCAGCCGCTGCAACGCCTCAAGCGTGTTGACCACCCGGAGGAAGTTGGCCTCTGGATAATCGGTCGCGAAGTTTTGGGGAACGTCGGTCACTACAAAGTTGCGGACGCCCCGCCTGTAGAGTTCGGGGATATAATGGTGCCCGTCATTGCGTCCTGAACGCAGCGCAAAGAAGAGCGTTTCTTCGGGGAAGCAGAGCGACCTGCTGTCAGTGAGGATAAAAGCGATCATGGATTCCCTCTCTCCATAGCGTCGCGCACCGATCAGGGTCGTAATTTTTTCAATCGTATAAGTCATATTCCGATCATTTTCAAATTCACTGCAAAGATAACGATTTTTATCGTTCTGAGGCATGCGGAAACCTGCTTTTTCTTGAAAAAAGCGATGCGCCGTCCTGCCACACGGCCGGAATGGCGGCGCAGGGACGATGGCGCGAAAGGGCTGCCGCACAGA
>ONHE01000151.1 GCA_900317545.1 uncultured Prevotella sp.
GAGTGATTGCTCTCGAATGGCAACCGGCTGAGGATGAGCGTGTCGGAGACATCGTTCAGATCGAGCTGCAGCTGCAGTTCCTGCGCCGACTGGGCATTTGCGGATGCGGCGAAGAGCAACAACGCTCCTGCCAGGAGTGATTTCAAATGACTGTGCATGGTTATTTCAGCATCTCCTCTATCTTGCTGACAAGCGCCGCTTCATCATCTATGTTGCGTCCAACGATGGTTCCTTGCTGGTCGACGAGCAGCGTGAAGGGAATCGCCTTGATGTTGTAGGCGGGCGAAGCGGCACACTGCCAGCCCTTCAAGTCAGACATCTGGGGCCATGGAAGAGCCAGCTCCCGGATAGCCTTCAGCCACGACTCCTTCTTCGAGTCGAATGATACGCCGACCACGCCGAATCCCTGTTTGCGATACTTCTCATAGAGCTTCTTCACGCCGGGAATAGATGCGCGGCACGGTCCGCACCAGCTTGCCCAGAAGTCAACAAGCGTGAGCTTGTTCTTCTTGATGTAAGTCGACAGACTGACCGTCTTTCCTTTCGGATCCGGCATTGTCAGATCGACAAACGGTCTGCCTTCTGCCGTCCGGGCTTCAGTGGCCAGCCCCTCCTTGAGAGCCACCACCTCCGGATTGTTGCAGAAGCGTTCGGGGATCTCTTTCGCAGCTTTGGCAAGGAACGCCTTATCCATCATGGGAGCCGAGTTGGTGATGAGGCGGACTCCCAAGATATTGTCTATGTTCTGATAAGCAAAGTCCTGCTCGAACTCGACCATTTTTTTGTATTCCTCGTCGGCCTGCTTCTCTTTCTCCTGCCGTTCCGCCTCGCTCAGCTTCTCGTCACGCGCGGCCTCGCGAAGCGGTATGATCCGGGCGGAGAAATCTTTCCGCTTCTCGTTGTAGACCTTCTGAATGAAGTTGAGCGGAGAGCCGGTCACGCTGCACTTGTCATAATCGCGGCTCAGCAGGACCTTTAAAGTGGCGCCTGCTTCGGCAAACAATTGGGTCGTTGCATAGTCCTTCTGGGACTTATAGTAGGTCAGTACCAGCATGTTCTGAGCAGTGGTCTCGTTGATGGGGACGGTAAGTTCGAACTGGCCGTTCTTGACGACCGTCGAGTCGAGCATTTTGGCATTGAAGGCGAAGGTGCTCAGTCTGATGACGCTTCCGTCATCGATATCTGTCACCGTACCGATGATCCGGCACGACGACTGCTGTGCCGAAGCAGGGATAAAGATGCCTGCCAGCAGGGCAATGAGCAATAATCTGTGGCGTTTGAACATGATGTGTTCTTGATAAATGGTTTTACTGTTGATAATGAAAGGAATGCCGGCCTCCGGGCAGGATGGAACACCCATTCTGCCCGGAGACCGTTTCCATTCATCGGTTATAGTTCTGCTTGAGATTGGGGTTGTTGTTGATGGCGTTCTGAGGGAATGGGAATATCCATAGTTTAGAATCCGGCTTCAGCGTGTAGGTGGTGCCGTCAATCGTGCGGGAGAGGGTCTGCTGCCAGCCCGTAACCTGGTTCCAGCGCTTCAGGCTGATGAAATGGTAGGCGGTGTAGATATACTCATCGTGCGTCACCTGCTTCAGGTGGGCGATGGCCTCGGCCTCTGTCGTGACGCTTCTCTGCAGTGGTCTGTAGACCTGAGGATTGATGCGCGTGGCGCGGAGACGGTCTATGTAGTCCATTGCCGCGTCAATGTGGCCTTGGTGGATCTCGCATTCGGCGACGGCAAGATACATCTGTGCCGATGTCAGGCCATATGGATTCCACACCGAATTCAAGTCATAGGTGATCGTATAGTCCAGTCCCAGCATGTTTGCACCCATCCCCATCACGTTGTCATACATCAGCCGGTCGGTGGTCATCAGGTCTTTGAAGGCGTGTCCCTGTTCGAACGCCTCCCAGCTTTCTGTCGGAACGGGACCGAAGAACTCCAAATTGTACGTCAGGAAGTAATCCTCCACGGCTTTCAGTCTTTCACGCAGGATGACGGGATAAGTGCCTCCGAGGATGTTGCCTTTAGTGGTTGTCTGCATCGAAGCATCCCAGTAGTTGCACAGGTCTGGACTGATGGCGAGTGCCTGTTTGGCTGCTGCCTCCGCCTCCGTCCACTTCTGCATGTTCAAGAGGGCCATTGCCTTGACGGCATAAGGACACGCCTTCGACCAGCGCATGCGGTTGACGGCGGCTGCGGGCAGGGCGTCAAGCTGGATGGCCGCATCGCAGTCGGCCAGGATCTGGTCGTAGATCTGCTGCACGGTGCTCTGCGATTGCGGCACCGTGATATCCACGTCCTCCGTCATGTTGATGATGCCGGGATCTTCGGAGGCTGTTGCCGGATTGTAGGCTTTGGCAAACTTGTTGATCAGGATGAAGTTGCTCCAGGCTCTCAAGGTGAGCGCTTCGCACTTGAGCTGGCTCCTGACGTTGTCGGTGCCTTTTGCCCCGTCAATCTTGGAGAGGATCGGATTGGCGATTCTACCGATGTAGCCGTAGAAGGTCTGGTAATCTCCGTCGCTCGCGGTGAGCTCGGCCATTTTGTCCATCTGCTGCTCGTCCCAGGTCCAGATGATCACATTGCGGGTCTTGTTTGGCTGACTGATCTGTGACGCAACATTGCTGAACGCGTAGAGCCGGTCATTGATCATCTGTCTGAAGTCACTTGCCGATCCCGGATCCATCTCCTGATTGAGGAGCATCTCGAGCTCTGTGGTCGTCGAGAGCAGGTTCTTTCCTTTCTGCGCAACGTCGGTGAAGTCGGAACAGCTGCCGAGTGTGAGGACGGCGGCCATGGCCGGTGCAGCCGCGTGCAGCATCATCTTGTGATATAATGTATGTCTCATGTTCTTTCTATATTAATAAGTAAACCATGCTGAAGGATAGTCTTCGCGGATCAGAAGTTGACGTTAAGTCCGAAGATAAACGAACTGGGTGTGCGGATGCCGAGTGTTTCGGGATCCACGTTGACCTTGTTTGCCACCCAGAGATATTTCGGATTGTCGATCTGGAAGCGCAGGCTGACGCGGTTGGCGCGGATGGCCGTGAGCCACTGCTGCGGCAGGTCGTAGCCGAAGACGATGTTGCGCACTTTCAGGAAGTCGGCTTTCCGCACGCTGATATCCGAGTAGCTGGGTTCGCTGCCGAGGGATGTGGAGGCGTAACGGCCGATACCCGGCGTGCCCGTAGGATGCTCCGGCGTCCAGGCGTTGATGAAATAGCTCGGAATGGCTGTGGTGGGAACGTTGAACGTCTCAACCTCGGCCAAGGCCCGCATGACGTGTCCGCCATAGTAAGCCATCATCAGGCTGAGCGAGAAACCATTCCATGTGAGGCGGTTGTCCATGTTCATGTTGATCTTGGGTTCGCTCTGTCCGGAGTACTCAAGTATGCTGATGCTCCTGCTCGCGGCGTTGTGTGTCTTCCCGTTGTCTTCGATGTACCATAGGGTCTGCCCCTTTTCGCCCTGCACGTCACTGATGCCGGCAAAGCGGTAGGACCAAAGGGCGCTCGAAGGATAGCCCACTTTGTAGGGCGTGGAGATGAGCTGGTAGGCCAAGGTGGCCGGATTCTCGACGCTGGTGATCTCGTTCTTGTTGCAGGCCATCGTGAAACTCGTGCTCCACGTGAGGTCCTGGCGGGAGTTGGAGCGTAGCCAGTCGTAGGTCAGTTGCAGTTCCACGCCGTTGTTCTTCATGCTTGCGGTGTTCATGAACATGGAGGTAAAGCCGGTCGTCGGATCCAGCTGGCGGTAGGAGAAGATGTCCTCACCCTTCTTGAAGTAGTAGTCCAAGCTGCCGCGAAGACGGTTTCCGAGCAGCGAGAAGTCGACACCGAGGTTGGTGGTCCTTGTCTTTTCCCACTTCAGATTGGGATTGGCGGGGCTCTCCACTTCTCCATAGGGGAGGTTGGTGTAGGCGTTCAGGCTGCCTGCCGTGGCCGTCATGTAGCTCGTGGCACCCTGATAGATGTTTCCGGTCACACCGTAACTGAAGCGCACTTTCAGGTAGTTGACCCACTTGACAGGCTTCATGAAGGCTTCTTCATTGACGTTCCAGGCAGCGCCGACTGACCAGAGCGGTCGGCCGCGGAACTTTGCGTTCAGTCCGTAGACGTCGGCATAGTCCTTGCGGAACGACCCGAAGAGATTGTATTTGTTGTCATAGGTATAAGTGGCGTTGAAGTATCCGGATGCATAACGGTGCTTCACTTCGGGGATGATGCCCAATCCGCCGTCGATATAGGGGGCGTATGCGAACTGCTGAGCAGGAAAACCGCGGCTCTCGGACATGTAGTAGGACGAGTTTCTCATCGTGCTGATCGTGGCGAAGTCGACGGTCGCCGTTCCACTGTTCTGCAACTGGTCGTCGTAGCCCAGTGCCAAGGCGCGTGTGCCGTCGGTCTTCGTCTGTCGGAACTCAAGTCCGGCGATGGCGTTGATGCTGTGTCTGCCGAGTGTGCGGTCAAGGTTCATCTGCCCGCGGGCTGTCCAGTAGGCCCCGTCGGTGTTGCTGGTCTGACGGAAACCACCGGCTGCCGGCGTGTAGTGGGCGACCTTCCCGGTGCTGTCGAGATATGTGTAGGCGTTGTAGATCGTGCGGGCTGCATGGCTCTCTTCAGTCGCGATCCAGTCGGAAGTGGTGTGGGCGGTCTCGTAGATGAACTGCGTTTCGGCCGTCAGACCGGGCATGATCTTGAAGAGCAGGTCACCATGGTAGCGCATGTTCTGCGTCTTCGTCGTCACCGTGTTGCGGTAGAGCTCTTCCAAGGGGTTGCTTTGGAGGTTCTTGAAGACGTCGGTATCATAGGTCCAATAGTCGTTCCCGTCATACCAGTAGTTCATTCCGCGCAGGCTCCCGTCGTCATTGTAGAGGCTCTCATAGGCCGGCACGGCCCACGGGTTGGTATAGGAGGCGTTGTA
>ONHE01000153.1 GCA_900317545.1 uncultured Prevotella sp.
TAAAAGGATAGCGATCGGGACAACGTATCTATCTTTCGGACTGGCCGTATGTATCCTCTGCGCGTGCGAAAGCTATCCGCTGCGGAAGCCGAGCGGCGGCCGTCCGTTCGAGGTATTGATCGTGGGTGATACGGACAGCATCATCCGGCAGGTGCTGGAAGCCGATGCCGAGGGCCTCCCGCAGTCCGAACCGGCCTTCGATGTCTCTACGGTAGAGCCTACGGCCTTCAAGCATCCGCTCACAATGGCACGCAACATCGTGACACTGACCATTGATCCGGCGGCACCGGATGTGCGCATCCGCTACGAGAAAAACGTCTATGCGGAGCCGCAGATGATCGTCCGCATCACCGCGCCCACCACTGCGGCACTGCGAAAGTATCTCAGTCGCGGAGCCGAAGCTGTCAGGCAGCTGCTCCAAAGAGCGGAAATGAACGCGCAGATTGACAGACTCAGAAGGCAGAGAAACGTCAAGGCGGAGCGGATGGTGAGCCGGATGTTCGGTGCGGAGATGATGATCCCGATGGACATGACATCCTGCAAGCGCGGCCGGAACTTTCTCTGGCTGTCAAATAATGCCGCACGCGGCATGCAGAACATCTGCATCTACACCGTCCGGAAGGGTGATATCGTCGCTCTGCGAGACAGTGTCATGCGAGCAAACATACCGGGAGCGACCGACAGCATGTACATGTCGACCCTCCGCACATCCGTCCGGATCAGTCGAGTGACCGAAAAAGGGCAGATCGGACGACAGATGACTGTAGCCCGCGGATTGTGGGAGATGAAGCATGACGCCATGGGCGGTCCGTTCGTTCTCCACGGCCTCGACCGGCCCGACGGGCGTATCGTAGTTGCGGAAGCATTCGTCTACGCCCCCGAAATGAAGAAACGAAACCTCATGAGGCTTTTGGAAGCCTCCTTATATACATTAAATTTCAAAGACAATGGAAGATAGAAGAATTCGTGTAGCTATCACGCATGGTGATACAAACGGCATCGGATACGAACTGATTTTTAAAACCTTCTCAGCCCCCGAGATGCTCGAGCTCTGCACGCCGATCATCTACGGATCGCCCAAAGTGGCCGCCTATCATCGCAACGCACTTGGGATAGAGGCCAATTTCAGCATCATCGCTGATGCCGAACAGGCAAGGGACGGGCACGTCAATCTGCTGACATCGTTTGAAGAAGACGTGAAAGTGGAACTCGGACAGGCCACCCCTGAAAGCGGGGAGGCTGCCCTGAAAGCCTTGGATCGTGCCTTGACCGACTACAGAGCTGGCCTCTTTGACGTCTTGGTCACCGCTCCGCTCAATCCGAAGAATATCAATGTGAAAGGCTTTGAGTTCAAAGGGCAGCCGCAATATATTGAAAACTGCCTCGGAGAAGGTCGCGAGGGACTCACGATCCTGCTCAACGAACGGTTCAGAGTGGGCTTCATCACCGACGACATGCCGCTCAAAGAGGTGGCATCGTCCATCACTGCCGAGAACATCATTGACAAGTGTACCATCTTCTTCAATGCGCTGAAGCGCGATTTCAGCCTTTCCAACCCACGCATTGCAGTCCTCTCGCTCAACCCCGGCTACACACCGGGCGCCTCTGTAGGCAAGGAAGAGACCGAGATACTGATCCCCGCCATCAGCCAGTTGGCCGATAAGGGCATCCAAGCATTCGGCCCTTACGATGCCGAAAGTTTCTTCGGCAACATGAAATATGAAGCTTTCGACGGCGTTGTGGCCATGTATCACGATCAGGGAATGGTGCCCTTCATGGCCCTCACACCGGGTGAAGGCGTGCGGTATCTGGCCGGACTGCCGGTCGTATATGCCGCTCCGACGAACGGCGTGTCGTATGACCAAGCGGGAAAGAATACCGTCGACGAGACCTCATTCCGTCACTCTATCTACTGCGCGATAGATGCATTCCGCCATCGCGAGGCTTACGACGAGCCGATGGGCAATCCATTGAAGAAACTCTATCATGAGAAGCGCGACGAAAGCGAGAAGGTCCGCTTCTCCATCCCTAAGAAACACGAGAACAGCATCAAGGAAAAGCAGGCTTGAAAAGCGCATGAAGAAGAAGTATCAGAATGCTTTCTTCCTCTTCGGAATAGCCGTCATGGCCATCATGGTCACACAGCTCGACTTCGCAGAGGTATGGCACGGCCTGCTCCATGCAGGCTACTGGTTCTTCGCCGTCATAGCGCTGTGGGCGTTTCTGTATCTCTTCAACACGGCCGCATGGTATCTGATCATCCGAAGCCAGGATGCTCCGAGCGGCGCGGAAGGCTGCTCCGGTCACGCCGCCACAGACGGACAGGAGCGCCCCAACACGCTTTCAGACAAGCCGAAACATCCTTCCGGAGGCAGCAGACCGGTCTCCTTCGGGTGGCTCTACCGGATTACGGTCTCGGGATTTGCGCTCAACTACGCCACCCCAGGCGGCCTGATGGGCGGCGAGCCCTATCGCATCATGGAGCTGTCGCCTAAGATCGGCACCGAGAGGGCATCGTCGTCGGTGATCCTCTACGTGATGACACACATCTTCAGTCACTTCTGTTTCTGGTTCTTATCCATCTTCCTCTACCTCTTCACACAGCGACTGAACGTGCCAATGGGCATGTTGCTGTCGGCAGCGACAGCCTTCTGCATCCTCGGCATCTGGTTTTTCATGTCAGGCTACCGCAAAGGGTTCGCCGTCAGAGCCATGAACCTGCTGCGCCACATGCCGCTTGTCAAGCGCTGGGCACAACCGTTTATCGACAGCCATCGCCAACAGTTGGACACGATAGACAGACAGATTGCGTCTCTGCATGCACAGAATCCGAAGACCTTCTGGTCAGTTGTCGCACTCGAATTGACATGCCGCGTCTGCTCCGCCTTGGAGGTCTTCTTCATCCTGCTGGTACTCATGCCCTCCGTGAACTATCTGCATTGCATCCTCATCATTGCCTTCACGACGCTCTTCGCCAATCTTCTTTTCTTCATGCCCCTCCAACTCGGAGGGCGCGAAGGTGGTTTCCTGATGTCCGTGACGGGGCTTGGACTGACAGCCAGTGCGGGCATATTCGTGGCCCTGATCGTCCGTATCAGGGAGTTGGTATGGACTGGTATCGGACTGCTGTTGATCAAATGGGAGAAAGCGGGCACGCTTCTGATGAGGA
>ONHE01000098.1 GCA_900317545.1 uncultured Prevotella sp.
AGCACCTGCCCAAGAATTGGGTTACAGAACGGACCAAGACGCTCAGAAAAGTGAGCTAAAATTGGCACAACGGACTGGACACCCTAATTATTTATTGATGTTACACTGCAGATCAATAAACAAAAAAGATACCATTTAAACGGAGGACGGAAAGCGGTAACATTTATTATCAGCTGACGGCCTGTTGATAAAGATAGCTGACAAAAAGCCTGTCAACCAGCAGTGATAAAAGCACAAAGGAAAGAGGCAACGACAGGAATCTGCGGTTCGGGAGCCGTAGAGAGAAGACGTTATACCGTGAATGAACGCCACAAAGGATCATCGGGAACGGGTGCTTCCAAATGAATCTCCTGCTTCGAGACGGGATGGATGAAGTCTATCCGGCGAGCCAGCAAAGATATGCTTCCGTCCGGATTGCTGCGACGGGCACCATACTTAAGATCTCCCTTGATGGGGCATCCGATGGCAGCCAACTGGCATCGAATCTGGTGATGACGGCCTGTGAGCAGATTGACTTCGACCAAGGTATAATAGTCGGAATGCCCGATAACACGGTATCGGAGCATCGCTTTCTTGGCCTCCGGCATCTCGTGGTCGTAAGCGTAACTCTTGTTTTGCTTTTCGTTGCGCACAATCCAGTGCGTCAGGAGACCTGCTTCCTCTTTCGGACAGTCTTTAACGATGGCCCAATAAGTCTTGTGCACACCACCAGTACGAAACATGTCGTTGAGCCGCGATAGCGCTTTAGAGGTCTTGGCAAAGACCACCAGACCTGCGACGGGACGGTCGAGCCGGTGGGGCACGCCCAAAAATACATTGCCGGGTTTCTGATGCTCCTCCTTGAGAAAGGCCTTGACCGTCTCCGACAACGGCGTGTCACCGGTCTTGTCTCCCTGCACGATCTCGCCTGCATGTTTCGACACGACGATCAGATGGTTATCTTCATAAATGATCTGCATGGATAGAATGAAGTCTGTATCTGAAATATTGGAAAAACAACACTGAAAGGAAAAGCATTGGAGACGGTAGTCTCAGCGACCATGAAAGCACGCAATGGAAGGCGAAAGTTTTCGCCCCCACCGATCTTCCATAGTAGCCGGGGGCTCCGTTTCCAACACTTGAGCGGCAGACAACTGTCATGCTGTCTGCCTGCCAATTACATATTCATACCACCATCGACCTGAATCACCTGGCCAGAGACATAGCTCGACAGGTCGGAAGCAAGATAGACTGCCGTGTTGGCAATATCCTCCACAGTACCGCCACGGCGCAATGGTATCTTTGAAATCCATTCCTTACGGATGCTCTCCGGCAGGGTCTGGGTCATGGCTGTATCGATAAAGCCCGGCGCAATGGCGTTGGCGCGTATGCCTTTGGGCCCCATCTCCTGCCCTACACTCTTGGCCAAAGCGATCAGGCCTGCCTTGGAAGCGGCATAATTAGCCTGACCAGCATTTCCATGTACACCGACGACACTGGCCATATTGATGATACTCCCTTGACGTTGGCGCATCATCACGGGAACACAGGCATGGATAAAGTTGAAGGCACTCTTCAGATTGACCGCAATGACAGCATCCCACTGTTGTTCGGTCATACGCAACATAAGACCGTCTTTTGTGATACCGGCGTTGTTGACCAATATATCTATCGAGCCAAACTCTTCTTTTACGGCAGCCACAACATCCCCAGTCTGAACAAAATCGGCAGCGTTGCTTGCATATCCTTTGACTTTCACACCTAAAGCAGCAATCTCGCGCTCCGTGGCCAAGCCACCATGCTCTTCGTCAATAAAAAGATCTGTGAATGCGATATTCGCACCCTCTTTAGCAAACTTCAAAGCAATCGCTTTGCCAATACCACGTGCAGCACCAGTAATCAGTGCAGTTTTACCTGTTAATAATCCCATTTGTAGTTTCAATTAAAATGTTTATATGATTTCTTTTAATATCTATTAGTCATTCTTCAGGATTTAGATGTAGACTTCCCTAAAGCCCCATAGACGACTTTGGCTACGATCGGCTTACTCGTTTCTTCTGTCAATCCATGCCCCAAACGCCCATAGATGAATGGCACTTCAAGTCCTTTAATACAATAATGTGTAATATCCGCAACCAAGTCAACGTCTTCGATGTCGAACTCTCCATCAGCTTTGCCGTCCGCGTAGACTTTCCGGAAAAGCTCGATTTCATCTTCATCAAAGTTCTTACGTACCTTCTCGACCATCCAGATGTTACGGAAAAATTCGGCGCGCAGATTCCCATTGCGTACCACGGTCTCACGAATCATGCTCAGATGCGTATAAATCAGTTCGATGATTTTATCTTGTGGGCGCATCTTCTTAGCCGCCACCTCGTCCAACTTGTCGGACAGGCGTTCCAATTCCGACTCTATGACCGCCGAATACACATCTTCCTTTCGATTAAAATAAGTGTATAGCGTTCTTCTGCCCTTACCCGAGGCAATTGCTATGTCATTCATCGTCGTGTTAGCAATACCGTTTTGAGCGAACAACTGTCTCGCCACGTCTACCAATTTCTGTCTTGTCTTAGAGATTGACATGTTCTGCTTTAAATGATCCTTATATGATTGCACATAATAGATGTCATGCGCAAAATTATCATTTTTATCTGAAAACGCCAACTCAAATCTACTTTTTTACAAAGATTCACAAAATAATACGTATAATATTTGTGTATGTCGGACAAAGTGTGTAACTTTGCAACGCATTTAGGAAATATATCGCGGAGTGGAGCAGTTGGTAGCTCGCCAGGCTCATAACCTGGAGGTCGCACGTTCGAGTCCTGCCTCCGCAACTATAACGTCCGAA
>ONHE01000152.1 GCA_900317545.1 uncultured Prevotella sp.
CCATTTTTCTAAGGAAAAAGGATAATTTTGCACCGTGAAAGCTATGGAGAGATGCTCGAGTGGCTTAAGAGGCACGCCTGGAAAGCGTGTATACCCCTAAAGGGTATCGGGGGTTCGAATCCCCCTCTCTCCGCTTTTGTGGGGTTAAAACTTGTTTTAGGTAAATGGAAAAGCTCATTGCACGATTCGCAATACTCATCCTCTTGATTTTTAGTTTTTCATTGATGGTCCGGGCGGAGGCTGCTCCTGCGCCTAAGGATTCTGTTGTCATGGACTCAACAAGTGCTGATGATCTGGATGATGCGTCGTTGAATGCGGCGGCCGATTCGGTCATTGCGCCTGTCGAGAGTCAAGGTTTCCACAAGGCACTGAAAACCAAATTCATCGAGGGAAACGCGGGATTCATGTCGCTCGTGGCGCTTGCGCTGGTCTTGGGGCTTGCTTTTTGCATTGAGAGAATCATCTACCTGAGCCTCTCCGAGATCAATGCGAAGCGATTCATGAATGATCTTGAGGTCAAGATTGATGCCGGAGACATCGGGGGAGCAAAGGTCCAATGCCGCGATACGCGCGGTCCCGTGGCTTCGATCTGCTATCAAGGCCTGCTCAGAATGGACGACTCGATCGAGAATATCGAGCGTTCGGTCGCCTCATACGGTTCAGTGCAGGCAGCGAATTTGGAAAAAGGCTGTTCATGGATCACGCTCTTCATCGCGATGGCGCCGTCTCTCGGTTTCTTGGGAACGGTGATCGGCATGGTGATGGCATTCGACCAGATTCAGACGGCGGGTGATATCAGTCCCACGATTGTGGCTTCAGGCATGAAGGTGGCATTGATCACGACGATCTTCGGTATCATTGTGGCGCTGATCCTTCAGATGTTTTACAATTACATCTTGTCCAAGATCGAGCACTTGACGAGCCAAATGGAGGAGTCGGCGATATCACTTCTTGACGCCATTATGAAATATAAGCTTTCGAAATGAAGTTTCCCTCGCTGCATCATCGATCCTCTGAGCGTATCTCCCAATACATTCTGTATGCGCTGATCGCGTTGACGGCTCTGCTGTTTGTCCTGTTCTGGACTGTCGGATACGACCGCCCGTTCGCGGACGATCCCAATTTCGTTGAGCCATTGTTTACGAATGTCTTGCTGGTCTTCATGTTTCTGCTCTTGGTGACGGCTGTTGCCGTAGCGACATGGGCGGTCTGCGAGAGTCTGAAAAAACGCGGGCGCGGCGAGCGGATGATCAACAACATTCCCGTCAAGCTGATCTCCTACAGCGTGACAGGGCTTACCTGCCTGCTACTGGCCCTTACTTTTCTCTTCGGATCTTCCTCGTCCGTCACAATCAACGGCACCGCCTTTACTGACAGTTTCTGGCTGAAGGCATCAGACATGTTCGTCAATACGTCCTTGGGAATGATCCTGATCGCCTTGGGCGCGGTGGTTTTCGGACTGACTCGCTATTACCGTAAATCAAACTAATCGTGCATGATGTTTTCCCGTCAGAGACATAAGGTTCCGGTTCTGAATACGACATCCACTGCCGATATATCGTTCATGCTCCTCATCTTCTTCCTTGTTACGACGTCGATGGATGCTGACAAGGGGCTGACGAGGCAATTGCCGCCCTACAAGGAGCAGCAACAGCAGGAGGAAACGAATGTGAGCAAGGATAAGCTGATGACCCTCCGGCTCGACGACAAGAATGCCCTGCTGCTCAATGAAAAGCCTTTTCCGATCGGCAGATTGCGCGGAGAGGCGGAACGTTTCATCCTTCGAGGCGGTAAGGAGCACTTGATCTCGGTCTCCATGGATCCCGAGAGCCGTTACGACATGTATTTCCGGATGCAGAATGAGTTGGTCGCAGCCTATCGTGAAGTGCGCGATCAGGCGGCACGAAAACGATTCGGGCGGGCTTATGCCAACTGTTCTCCGACGGAGAAAGAGCGGATCCGGACGCTCTATCCGCAGCGTATCGCCGAAGTCTACGATCAGGGAGGATCGGCCCGATGAGCATGTTCCGCCGCCGATCCCATGAAGTTCCGGGTCTGAACACATCCTCATTGCCCGACCTGATCTTCAGTGTGCTCTTCTTTTTCATGATCGTTACCCACATGAGAAAGGTGACGCTCAAGGTGAAGTATCGTGTCCCGCAGGGCACGGAACTGACCCGCCTCGTCCACAAGTCGGCCATCTCCTATATCTATATCGGTCGCCCGGCAGTTCCGGGGGGCAGCGGAACGCGGATCCAATTGAATGACAAGTTCGCCTCCGCCGATGAAGTGGAGGATTATATGGCGGCAGAGAGAAGCCGCATGTCACCCGAGGACCTGACTCGAATGACGGTTTCGATCTATGCGGACAAAAGCACTCCTAATGGCATCATTACGGAGGTGAAACAGGCCTTGCGACGTGCGAAAGCACTGAAAATTAACTATTCAGCACGCCAAAAAAAGCAGTAAGACTGTTGAATTACAAGATTTGTTCTTCGATTTGTTGCAAATTTCAATTTAAAAAACTAACTTTGCAGCAAAATTATCATAACTCATGGCACATCATCATTTAGATGCGTTGGACCGGAAGATACTCGGTCTGATCGCCGAGGATGCCCGCATCCCGTTTCTTGAGGTAGCTCGCGCTTGCAATGTGAGTGGCGCAGCCATCCACCAACGTATTCAGAAGCTGAGCAACATCGGCGTTCTGAAAGGTTCACAGTTTATCATTGATCCTGAGAAAGTAGGCTACGAGACCTGCGCCTACGTAGGTCTGTATCTGAAAGATCCGGAAGATTTCGATGATGTTGTAGAGAAGTTGAAGCGGATTCCTGAAGTTGTGGAGTGTCATTACACGACAGGTGGCTATGACATGTTTATCAAGATCTACGCGATCAACAATCACCACCTCCTCAATATCATCCATGATAAGCTCCAGCCGTTGGGCTTGTCGCGCAGCGAGACGATCGTTTCGTTCAACGCGGTGATAGACCGTCAGATCCCCATCATCGACATTCCGGAAGAGGATCCAACTGACAAAACTGACGAAGAGTAGAAGTCTCTGATATTCAGAGAATTGTGGATCCTGATGAAAAGCTGTCATTCGGGCCGTCCATATGTGTCCTTTCGGCGCCCTAAACGATAGCTCTGGGGCGCTCGGAGGATAGTTGCGTGTCAGGCGGAGTGATCATTTGGTCAGCGCACATAGTCGACGAAGGCAAAACGGAACGCATGTCTCTCGTCTTTTTCATGTTCCTCCCGCCTTTCGACAGTCCAGTTTTCGTAGTCCGGGAAGTAGGCGTCAGCCTGCTGGGGCGTGTCGTCCACCTCGGTCAGATAAAGCCTGTCGGCCAAGTTGACGGCCTGCTTGTAGATGCTTGCGCCACCGATCACGTAGACGTCTTCGTCCGGCTGGCAGTGGCGGAGCGCTTCTTCGATGGATGTGAAACATTCACATCCCGGAAGCGTCTGCTGTGAGCGGCTAAGCACGATGTTGCGTCTGTTGGGCAGAGCACCCTTCGGAAGCGATTCGAACGTGCGTCTTCCCATGATGATGGTGTGTCCTGTGGTGAGTGCCTTGAAGCGTTTCAGGTCATCGGGAAGCCAATAGAGCAACTTGTTCTGATAGCCGATGGCCCTGTTGCGGGCTACGGCTGCAATGATGTTGAGTGTCATTTCAGTCTTTTATATGTATAATGTGTGAAATCCTCTCCTGATCTTTCGACAGGGTAGGGGACTTCATTTATCAGCCTTCCTCAGTTGTTTCTCCGGCCAATTTCATCCCCCTTCCTCCCTCATCCTTCATCTCCTCCTCCCTCATCCTTCATCCTCTCATCTTTCATCCTTCATCCCCTCATCTTTCATCCTTCATCTCCTCATCCTCAAACCGACACCGTCGCACTGATGTGCGGATAAGGATCATAGTCGGTGAGGGTGAAATCGCCGTACTGAAAGTCAAACAGACTCTTCACGTCAGGATTCAGGTGCATGTGCGGCAGCGGGCGTGGCGTACGGCTGAGCTGCAGTCTTGCCTGCTCCACATGGTTCAGATAGAGGTGCGTGTCACCCGTAGTGTGGATGAAATCGCCGGCTTTCAGCCCTGTCACCTGCGCCATCATCATGAGCAGGAGCGCGTAGGAAGCGATGTTGAACGGCACGCCGAGGAATGTGTCAGCAGACCGTTGGTAGAGCTGGAGCGACAGTCGGCCGTCGGCAACGTAGAACTGAAAGAGGCAGTGACAGGGCGGGAGTGCCATCTCCTCCACCTCTGCGGGATTCCAGGCAGTGACCATCATGCGTCGCGAATCAGGATGCTCGCGGATCAACTTGATCACGTTGCTGATCTGGTCGATGCTTCCGCCGCGTCCGTCAGGCCATGATCGCCATTGGTGACCATAGACAGGGCCCAAGTCCCCGTTCTCATCGGCCCACTCGTTCCATATCCTTACGCCGTGTTCCTGCAGATAGCGGACATTCGTGTCCCCCTTCAAGAACCACAGTAATTCATAAATAATGGATTTCAGATGCAGCTTCTTGGTAGTCAGGAGTGGAAATCCGTCTTCGAGATTGAATCTCATCTGATGGCCGAAAACACTGAGCGTGCCGGTGCCCGTGCGGTCTTCCTTGCGCGCGCCTTCCGTCAGTATGCGGTCCAAAAGGTCTAAATATTGTTTCATAATGCGATGACTTGATCATTTGTTTCGGGAATGTGCGAGCTCTTGATGCGCCATTCCGCGGGGTAAAGGTTATTGGCCCGATGGCCCAGATGCTTCTCGAAGCCGAGCGGGAAGTCCCGATAGGTCAGCAAGGTGAAGCCCCGTGGCAGGTCCGGAGGCAGCGCCACGGTCTCCTTCCGCAGGTAGGCAATGGCTTGATCTGTGGTCACTTCCACCGCGGGGAAAGCATCTTTGTTGAGGCTGCACGACAGAGCCAGCGCCTGGCCAGGGATCCAGTTGTGTCCCTTGCGCGTACCTATATGAATGCCGGCCGTCATCAGTCGCAAGGCCTTGCGTGCCTCGAGATAGGCCTCCTGCCATCGTTCGGGGATGGCGAAGCCTTCGTCCTGTTCGATGAAAAAGCCGAACTGCTCCGACTGTTGCAGCCATTCCGTCGGTACATCCTTGTCAGGCACGCGTCGCGGAAGTTTCTTCAGGCCGCGCCCCGTGTCATCTCCGTCGCCGTCTTTCTGCAGTACGGCCATGAAGAGACCTTCGCCCTCGGTCTTGCCGGGGATAAATCTGTACATCGGATTGGCGTCGGTCAGCGATCCCGTGATGTTCCAGTCTGTCGGCGTCGGGATGCGGACAAAGGTCGCGCCAAGCTCATCGGCGATCCAGTTGGCATTCTGCTCATCCTCCTTGTCGTTGAACGTGCAGGTGGAATAGATCAGATAGCCGCCCGGCTTGAGGCATGGCCAGATGTCTCTGACGATCTCCCGCTGCAGCCGCCAGCATTTCTCCACGTTCTGCGGCGACCATTCGGCGATGGCGCCCGGATCCTTTCTGAACATGCCTTCGCCCGAACATGGGACGTCGGCAAGGATCACGTCGAAACGCAGACGCGTGCGTCTGAAGTCGCGGGGATAGTTGTTGGTCACCATCACGTCTGCGTGGCCGAACTTGCTGATGTTCTCTGCGAGGATGTTGGCACGCGTGCGTTCGGGTTCGTTGGCTATCAGCAGGCTGCCCTCCGGCAATGCACTTCGGGCGACGGTCGACTTTCCTCCCGGTGCCGCACACAGGTCGAGCATCGTGACGGGACGGTCAGTGAGCTGTCCCAACACCGTATGCAGAAACATCGAAGATGCCTCCTGCACATAGTAAAGGCCTGCATGAAGCAGTGGATCAAACGTGAAATTAGGTCTCGAGAGGAGGTATGTGCCGTTCGGACACCATGCGACCGGCCCGCGTTGCAACGGGATCTGAAACTGCCGGCCGATGGTTTTGAATGGATTGGTGCGTATGCTTACCGGCGCCTCCTGCTGCATGGCGTCGGCGAGGATGTGGTATAGCGCGCTCCCCATGAGCTGCTCCGTGTAGTGCGAAAAGTCCTTTGGAATCTCCATCTTCTGGCGCTTATATGACCGATACGTTTGCAAAAGTAGATATTTTTTTGTTTCTTTGCAACTAAATCTGTATCAGATACGTCCAACGAACAGCAAAAAACAAAAAGATAAATGCATATGAAACAGTATCTGGCAGCATTGGCACTGATGCTCACATTCAGTGTCTCAACGGTGAACGCAGCACCCAAGCACCGCCATCATCAGCCGACTGCGGTCGACGTCAATAAAAATCAGGCTGCCGATCCGGCTGCAGAGGAAGGCATAGAAGCCTATTCCGACACCACGAGTATCGCAGACTCTGCAGGCCAGACGGTTGTCACGCAACCTGCACCGATACATCGTGTCAGCTACGATCCTGACGATTACGACAACCCCATCAGCTTTTGGAGCAACACGATAGGCTGGGGAGTGGGCGGCGTGCTGTTGGCCTCGCTGATCCTTCTGATTGTTGCGCTGTTCCTGCTTGCACCTCTCATCATCCTCGCACTGATTCTCCGCTACTTCATCAAGCGGCATAATGACCGTGTGACATTGGCCGAAAAGGCCATGGAGAGCGGGCAACAGATCCCCGAATCCATGAAACCTGTCGACAAGCAAAGCGATGAGTACCTCTGGAAAAGGGGCGTCAAGAACGCGGCGATCGGTGCCGGACTGATAATCATGTTCTGGTTCTGGGGTTCCGATGCGTTAGCAGGAATAGGCGCCCTCGTGCTCTGTTACGGACTCGGACAGATGTTCTTAGGACACCGTCCGAAAGACAAACAAGGCCATAATGAATTCTGAAGGTGAAGGATCTCAATGATATCTCTCTCGTAACACAAGTGTCTGTATTTCATAACAGGCGTGCTTTTGACCGTCTCGTGATGAAATATCAGGCACCTATACGTCGGTTCTTCCTGAACCAGACGATGGGAGATCAGCAATTGAGTGATGACTTAGCGCAGGACACATTTATCAAGGCCTATGTCAATATCGGCACATTCCATGGCCTGTCGAGCTTTTCCACGTGGCTCTACCGCATCGCCTACAACGTGCTCTACGATTATGTCCGCAGCCATAAGATCACGGACGACATCGACTCACCGGGCGTGAGCAGGCAGCATTCAAAGTCTGCGGCGAGTGATCTGAAGATGGATCTCAATGACGCATTGGCTGTCTTGTCCGACCATGAGCGTGTTTGCATCACGCTGCAGCTGATGGATGGTTATCCGATAGACCAGATCTCGACTATCACGGGATTGGCAGAAGGAACAGTCAAATCACATCTTTGGCGCGGCAAACAGAAACTTGCAAATTATTTAAAGGAGAATGGTTATGATAGAAGATGATGATGAAAGATTGATCGCACAGTTCTTTCAGGAACACAAGATGGAGATTCCGGATGACGGATTCACGCGACGCGTGAGCCGCCGACTGCCTCATCGGAACCGCAACTTGAGCCGTCTGTGGACCATGCTTTGTTCCTGCGCGGGAGTCGTCTTGTTTCTCTTGATTGACGGGATCGACAGTCTGCGGCTCGCATTGGGCAACGTCGCGGGCGACTTGATCGGTGCCTTCTCCTCCTTCAGCATCACGGGGATGACGCCGGTCGTGGTGTTTGTGGCGGTCATTACGCTGCTCTCTGTCACTGTGAGCAATCTTCTGTCGGCAGAATAAGTAGTTTATGAATTTTGTGTAGTTCTTTTTTGAAGGCCCGTATCTAATTGGACGGGCTTTCATTAAATATGACATTGAAGCCGTCATCATCCTTCTGCTCTTTCTTCTGGGGCTTTGGCTTCGGTGTTTCCTTCAGGTTTCCTTTTTCGTCAAACATGCCGTAGGTGGTGCGCAGCACGGTGAACTCGGTCCGGCGGTTCAGCTGATTGCAGATTTCCTGCCTGCTCTCGTCGAGCTTCCGGATAAATTCCTCGGTCAGCGTGTCGCCCTCTTTCAGCCAGTCATACTTCGCGGCGAGTTTCTTCCGGATGTGCTTGGGATTCTCTTTACCATATCCCACGGGCGTCAGACGGTCCTTGGCGATGCCGTGTTCGATCAGGTAGCGGACTACGGATTCGGCCCGTAGCTGCGACAGTCGCTTGTTATAAGCAGCGCTGCCCTTGTAATCGCAGTGGGCACTCAGCTCGATCGTCACGTGCGGATTCTCGTTGAGGAGCTTCACAAGCTCATCCAAGGCTTTCTTGGATTCGGGCCGCAGCGTCGCCCGGTCAAAGTCATAGAAGATGTTGTCGATCAACACGGGAGCGGAAATGTCGGCCAGCGGGAACTGCAGTACATATTCCTTGGACTCGCTGACGGGTGCTGCGTTCAGTTCTTCCTTATGGTTCAGATGTCCTTTGCAGGTCGCTAAGAAGAGGTATTCGACGTTTGGCTTGATGACGAAGGTGAACGATCCGTCGCCCTTGACATTCATCCGCTGGTTAGTCCCGTCGTTTCCGACGATGTAAACCTGTGCTGCCGGCAGTTCGTAACCATCCATCTCGTAGACCCATCCCTTCACCGATTGGATGATTTCAGGATTCTCGAAGCTGTAGATATGGTCATATCCGCGGCCGTCATTCCTGTTGGATGAGAAGTAGCCACGATTGTGCGGGCCCTCGAAGGTCATGCCGAAGTCGTCGCCGGAGGAGTTGAGCGGATAGCCGGGATGCTCGATATAGTAGTGTCCCGAACGGTCTACCTTTGCGATGAAGATATCGAGTCCGCCCATCCCGGGATGTCCGTCGGAGGAGAAATAGAAGTCTCCGTTGGGGCGGAAGGTGGGAAAAGCCTCGTTGCCAGCGGTGTTGATCGGGCTGCCGAGGTTCTCTACGCCGCCCATTCCTGCGGCAGTCAGCCTCACCCGCCAGATGTCCAGACCACCCTTCCCGCCTGGCATGTCGGAGGTGAAATATAGCCACTGGCCGTCGGGCGATATGGCAGGGTGGGCGAAGCTGGACAGGGTGTCGTGCGTGATCTCGAGTTTCGTAGCCTTCCCCCAAGCCGCATCGGCGCGGTTGGAGACCATGATCTGTGCGAAGCGGGGATAGGAAGGATCCGTCGCACATTGTGTCAGGTACATCTCCCGCTGGTCAGTGGAGAAGGCACAGGCTCCTTCGTCGAACGCCGTATTCAGTCCGCCGCCGACCGGTTCGGGTCTGCTCCATTTGCCTTTGTCATCCTTCGTGGAGAGGAAAATATCCCCGGCCTTGGTGCCGGTGATGCCGCTGAGCTCGTCGCCGTTGGCTTCTTTGCGGGTCGAAGTGAAGTAGAGTTGGTCGGACTGATCGCCAAAGAGCATGGGAGAATAGTCGTTGAAGCGCGAGTTGAACAGGTCCATCCGCTTCACCGTGTATCTTGAGCCTTCCTTTTTCCATGTCGGTGCCTGCCGTGCAGCAGTCAGTCCGTTGCGCGCCAGTTCGTCATCGGGAAGCGAATCCAATACCAACCGGAACTCCTTTTCTGCCTCCTTGTAGTTGCCGATGCGCATCAACTGGCGTCCGAAGGCGCGATGCACGTCAATGTCAGCCTTGCCGTAGCGGATCGTGTTGCGGTAAGCGGCGATGGCTTTTGGTGTCTGATTGATCCGGTCATAGCACTGCGCCATCTTCAAGGCACGCGCTCCGCGGTTGGCTCTTTCCTTGGGTGGCGTCTTCTGATAGGCCTGCCTGAACTGCTCGGCGGCATCATAGTATTCGCCGAGGGCCAGAAATGCTTCCGCCTTCTTCAGATTCCGCTCTAATCCGCAGCCCGTCATGAGCATGCAGCAGAGCAGCAGTAGGATCCTGTCAACCTTGATATACATACAGCATATTAACGTTCTTCGGGCGCAATTATTGCCTTCCGCAGGCTGCGGATGTCATTTCCCGCTGTCAGTTGACAGTGTGCCGAACGGCCGACGGAACGTGCATCCGGCCTTCCAATTGCTGCAGCCGTAGGCCGTCTTGCCTTTGATGATCGTTCCTTTGCCGCAAAGCGGGCACCGCTGGCCCACGATCCGATCGTCCGAAACGGTCTCCGGCAGGTCGGCTGAAGGTGTCTCCGCGGCTTTCGCCTGCTTCTTCCGTCCGTTGCCGGCGGCCGTTTTTTTCTTTGGGGAGGTGGGCTTTGGCTTTGGCTCCTCTGTTATCTGCGAAACGCGGCGATTGCTGTTGTCGCTGAGAACGTCATTGACGATGGCCGTGATCTGATCCTTCAGCTCGTTGATGAACAGTGTCGGATCGTAGGTATGATGTTCTATATCGCGGAGTTTTTTCTCCCAGATGCCCGTCAACTCGCAGCTTGTGAGCAGCTTTTCATGTATGAGTTCGATCAGTTCGATGCCCAAGGAAGTGGCGACGAGTTTTTTTCGTTCTCGCCGGATATAGTGCCGTTTGAAGAGCGTCTCGATGATGCCCGCGCGCGAGGAGGGCCGTCCGATGCCGTTTTCCTTCAGTGCCGCGCGCAGCTCTTCGTCCTCCACAAACTTCCCCGCGGTCTCCATGGCGCGCAGGAGTGTGGCTTCGGTATAGTATTTCGGCGGTGTTGTCCACTTCTCGGACAGTGTCGGCGTGTGACTCCCTGATTCCCCCTTGACGAAGGTGGGCAATGTCCGTTCTTCGTCGGATTGTTTCTCCTCCTCTTCCGCCGCTGTGTCCTTCCTGTCGTAGATCACTCGCCATCCCGGGCTGAGGATCTCCTTCCCGATTGCCTTGAACTCGATCTCGTCCACCTGACCGAGCACGGTGGTCGTGGCGAACTTGCAGTCCGGATAGAAGACGCTGATGAAACGGGTGGCGATGAGGTCATAGACGTTCTTCTCCAAGTCGGTCAGTCCGTGCGGTGCAACGCCCGTGGGGATGATGGCATGGTGGTCAGTGACCTTCGCGGTGTCAAACACTTTCTTGCTCTTGGGCAGTTTCTTGCTGATGGCGGCCAAGTCTTTGATCCAGCCGAGATAAGGCTGCCGACCGTCAATCATGACCTGACTGATGCCGTTGAGGATCTGGGGGCACTTGGGATAGATGTCGTCACTCAGATACTGGGTATCGACACGGGGATAGGTGGTGAGTTTTTTCTCATAGAGACTTTGCACCTGATTGAGCGTCGTCTCGGCCGAATAGCCAAACCGCTTGTTGCACTCGACCTGTAGGGATGTCAGGTCAAAGAGATGGGGAGGTGCCTCGGTGCCTTTCTTCTTCTCCACTCCGGTGACGACAAACGGCTTTCCCTCGATGCCGACAAAGGCCTGTTCGCCCTCCTCCCGGGTGGTGAACTTGCCCTTGGTGGCCGTGAAGGTGGTGTCGCGATAGATGGTTGCGAGGATCCAATACGGTTCGGGCTTGAACTGTTCGATCTCTTTCTGACGGTTGACGATCAGTGCCAGCGTCGGTGTCTGTACGCGCCCGATGCTGAGCACCTGATGGTTCTTGCCGTATTTCAATGTGTACAGGCGCGTGGCATTCATGCCGAGGAGCCAGTCGCCGATGGCTCTTGACAGTCCGGCCATATAGAGACTCTGGTATTCACCCTGGTCCTTGAGCGACTGGAAACCGTCCTGGATGGCCTCGTCGGTCATCGACGAGATCCACAGACGCTTCACCGGGCACTTGACCTGTGCCTTTTGCATGACCCAACGCTGTATGAGTTCACCCTCCTGACCGGCGTCGCCACAGTTGATGATCTCGTCGGCGTTGCGATAAAGACCCTCGATCACGGCAAACTGACGGCGTATGCCCTCATCTTCAATCAGGCGTATGCCGAACCGCGGAGGAATCATCGGCAGGGCGGCGAGGCTCCAGTGCTTCCAGTTCTCGGTGTAATCATTGGGCGCTTTCAGCTCACATAGATGGCCGAAAGTCCACGTCACCTGGTAGCCATTGCCTTCCATGTACCCGTTTTTGGAGGTGTTAGCTCCCAAGATACGGGCGATGTCGCGGGCGACACTCGGTTTTTCGGCGATACAAACGATCATTTCTTATTATTTTGAAGCTGCAAAGATACGCCAACAGACGCGAAATACCAAATTAATTCCTGTTTTATTCGTAGCCGACGGCACAATGGAATGCCGCTCCCGGAAGCCACTTGTCTAGGATGCGGATGACGGGCGGGAAAGGAGGAGAGGACGGAAATCGTCAAAGAAAAGTCCCGTTTTTTAACACTTCTCGGTCACCTCTTCTAATGCTGGTCGTGTCATCCTGAGTGCGGAGAAGAAGTCTACTAACGGGCCATATAGCCCCTCCGTGGACGGCAGATGTATCTCTAAGGCGACACAAAGCATAGCTCCGCAGCGTGCGGAACGATCCTCTTGCCCGTCGGGAGCTATGCTCCGGTCTGCCCGGATGTGTCCTTTTGAAGCGCCGGAGCTATCCTTTGGCCAGTATCGAACGGCCATCTCCGGCGGACAGAGGAGGTATTCGCAGACGGTGGGTGGCGCAACCGGCTGATTGACTGTGTGTTTGCGCTGCGGTGTGAAAATGGCGATCCTGTCGGCAGATGACCGTCCGCTGGCTCCGAAGCGATCCATGGAGCGGCATTTGTAAAGATAATTCGCAACCGGTGCAGCCGGTCTGTCGTTCAGGCGGAAATGCCGCCCGGTCCTGTCAAGATCAATATCCGACCGGCTCGTCGGTCAGCAGCACGATGTGCCGACCTGCGGGATAGCTCAGGCGCTGGATGCTGATGAAGTTGCAGATCGAGTCGGGCGACTTGCAGTCATGGCAGACACCGTCGACCGAGCAGGGCGTTTTCACGTCGAAACGGGCCGTGTTTGTCGGGGCCGCAACCGACCGGGCGCGCTTGATGGCGGCCTCTGTGTCTTGGCAGACCTTGTGCAGCGCGACGACCAGAATGACATGTGTCGGCCCCCAGGTCATGGCTGCCACGCGGTTGCCGTTGCCGTCGATGTTGACGATCACGCCGTCCTCGGAGATCGCGTTCACGCTTGCGAGATAGTAGTCACAGTCGAACGCCTGCAGATAGGCACGTCGTTTCTCCTCGGGCGTCGTGGCTTCGTCGCGGTCGAAGACACGATAGGGTCCTGCCTTGAGCATGCCGGTGATGCCCGTCTTGCGGATCGTCTCCGAGCCGCCCCATGTGATCGTGCTCTGTGCGGGGATCAGTTCGCGGACCTTCGTGCGCAGTGCCTCGGCGTTGGGACAGTAATAAGCGTCGTAGTGGCGCTGTTTCAGTTGCTTGATAAGTCGGGCGGCAAGCCGCTCATTCCTCAGTTGTTTCGGTTCCATATCCTGTGAGTTTTGATCTTTCCTTTGCTGCAAAGTTAATCAAAATTTCTGCAGTCAGGATTCCATGTGCCGGATTTTTTACTTTTGCTGTCAGCATCCGGTTTTGGGGGTTCGGCGTTTCGTAAATCTTATAATCTGTTGATTGAACAATAAAATTAATGTGCTTCTGATGGCAGGATCAACAAAAAAACATTATATTTGCAATTGATATTGATCGTGAACAAAAAATTATGATGAAGATAGGACTATTTATCCCTTGCTATGTGGATGCACTTTTCCCAGAGGCAGGTGTAGCCACCTATAAGCTGCTGAAGCATTTCGGCGTGGAAGTGGAATATCCCGAGAAGCAGACATGCTGCGGGCAGCCGATGGCGAACGCCGGTTTTGAACCGATGGCCGTGCCGTTGGCCAAGAAGTTCGACGCCATGTTCAAGGACTATGATTACGTCGTGGCGCCCTCGGCGTCGTGCGCCGCTTTTGTCAGGACTTACTATCCGAAGCTCCTCTCCGGTGATCATGCCTGCCTGACATCGACAAAGACGGTGGACATCGTGGAGTTTCTGCACGACGTGCTGAAAGTTACTTCGGTGCCGGGAAAATTCCCTCACGTCGTCAGTGTACACAACTCGTGCCACGGCGTGCGTGAGCTCGGACTTTCATCTCCTTCGGAAAGGCACGTCCCGCCGTTCAGCAAGATCATGGACCTGCTCCGTCTCGTCGAGGGAATCACCCTCAGGGAGCCCGAGCGCAGAGACGAGTGCTGCGGCTTTGGAGGCATGTTCGCCGTCGAAGAGCCGGCAGTCTCGACCCGCATGGGCGAGGACAAGATCAGCCGCCACATGGCTACGGGAGCCGAATATGTCACCGGTCCCGACAGCTCCTGCCTCATGCACATGGCCGGCATCGCCAAGAAGGAGCATCTGCCGATAAAGTTTATCCATGTCGCACAGATCCTGGCGGCAGGGCTATGAGGATCTGTCAACAACGAAATTAAACCTATAAGATATGAGTACGTTGCATAGTATAGCTGCAGGAAAATTCACCAAGGACCGGGAGAAGACGGCTTGGCATGACCAGACGTTCTGGTCTGTCAGGATGAAACGCGACGCCCAGGCACAGCTGTTGCCCGAATGGGAGTCGCTGCGTGAGCATGCCAGTGCGATCAAACGGCACACAATCACTCATCTGGCCGACTATCTCGACCGGTTTGCAACAGCTTTGGAGAGCCGGGGCGTGATCGTCCATTGGGCCAAGGATGCCCAGGAATTCAACGAGATTGTTTATGGCATCCTTGAGTCACATAAGGTCACGAAGCTCGTCAAGTCGAAGTCGATGCTCACGGAAGAATGCGAGATGAACCCCTATCTGATCAGCCGCGGCATCGACGTGGTTGAGACCGACCTCGGGGAACGCATCATTCAGTTGCTCGGTCAGAAGCCCAGCCACATCGTGATGCCTGCGATCCACCTCAAACGTGAGGAGGTCGGAAGGATGTTCGAACAGCATGGGATCTCGAAGGAGACAGGTAACTACGATCCGACTTATCTCACCCGCTGCGCCCGACACCATCTGCGTGACGAATTCATGGATGCTCAGGCAGGCATGACCGGCTGCAATTTTGGCGTCGCCGCAACGGGAGATGTCGTCGTCTGCACCAATGAGGGCAATGCCGACATGTCGACTTCCATGCCCAAACTGCATCTCGTGGCTATGGGAATAGAGAAGATTGTGCCCGACTACGATTCGCTCGCCGTCTTCCAACGGCTGCTCTGCCGATGCGGTACGGGACAACCGACGACGACCTATACCTCACATTTCCGCCAGGCAAGACCGGGCGGCGAGATGCACGTCATACTGGTCGACAACGGACGCAGCCGCATTCTCGCCGACGGAGACCACTGGGAGACACTCAAGTGCATCCGTTGCGGAGCCTGCATGAACACATGCCCGGTCTACAGACGGAGCGGCGGCTACAGTTATACTTATTTCATACCAGGCCCGATCGGTGTCAATCTCGGTATGTCAAAGGATCCTCAGCGCTATGCAGACAATGTCTCCGCCTGCTCGCTGTGTCTCAGCTGCGACAACGTCTGTCCGACTCATGTCAACCCGGGATCGCAGATTTATCTCTGGAGACAGCGTCTCGACGGCATCGGCAAGGCTGATCCGATGAAGAAACTGATGTCCACCGGCATGCGCATCCTGTATGATCACCCGGCTCTCTACACCACCGCACTGCGCTTTGCACCATTGGCCAACTGGGTTCCGGACAGCCTCACGCGCTTCAGCAGGCTGAATCCGTGGAGCGTGGGACATACGAAACCGATATTCGCAAAGCAGTCATTCCACGAGCTGTGGAGGAAAGGAGAGGTCAAATGAAAAAGGAATCATTCTTGGAAAATCTGCGTGCCGTCACGCAGCAGCAATTCGATATGCCCGACATGCACATCGAGGGCATCAAGTATCCGGATACTTACCAGCAGTTTGTGACGATGACCGAGACCGTCGGAGGGACGGTCATCGAGGCCCGGAAGACAGATGATCTCAATCTGCTGATCCGGAATTGCTTCCCCGAAGCGAAGGTCTTCGCAAGCAATCTGCCCTATATCACCATCGCAGAACGCAATCCGGACACGGTTTCAGAAGCAGCTGAGCTGAACGGAACGGATGTCGGAATCGTCGAAGGACAAGTTGGTGTGGCCGAGAATGCCTGCATCTGGGTGCCCCAGACGATGAAGGAAAAGGCCGTATGCTTTATTTCCGAGTGCTTGGTGATCATCCTCGATAAGCAGAACATTGTCGACAATATGCACGAAGCCTATCGTCTGATCCGAATGGATGACCGCTATAACTTCGGTACATTCATCAGCGGTCCGAGCAAGACGGCTGACATTGAGCAGTCGCTTGTCATGGGTGCGCAGGCGGCACGTGCTGTCACGGTCATCGTGCTGTCATAAGTGCTCCCTCCAAAAGAAATAAGCTATAGTCCGATTGGGCTATAGCTTATTTCTTATTGCATCATTGTTGTTGTCAGATCGATCTACAGCCGGTCCAATGCCTGCTTGATGTCATCGAGCAAGTCATCGCAATCCTCGATACCGACCGACAGACGGATCAGGTCCGGAGCGATGCCCGCTTCACGCAATTGCTCGTCGGAGAGCTGGCGGTGGGTATGGCTTGCCGGGTGCAAGACGCATGAACGGCAGTCGGCAACGTGTGTCGCGATGTTGATTAACTGTAGCGAATCCATCCACTTGATAGCCGTTTCGCGTGTCCCCTTCAGTGCAAAGGCGATCACGCCGCACGAACCTTCGGGGAGATATTTGCGTCCCAAGGCATAGTCCGGATCATCTTTCAGACCGCAATAGCGAACCCAGGCCACGCGCGGATCATTGACCAAGAACTCGGCTACACGCTGTGCGTTCCTGCAATGTTGCGCCATTCGCAGGTGCAGTGTTTCCAAACCTAAGTTCAAGAGAAAAGCGTTGTGCGGACTGGGAATGCTTCCCAAGTCGCGCATCAGCTGTGCCACGAGCTTCGTCATGTAAGCCATCTTGCCGAAAGCCTTCGTATATGTCAGTCCGTGATACGACTCGTCGGGGGTGCAAAGACCGGGGAATTTGTCCGCGTGAGCATCCCAGTCGAAGTTGCCGCTGTCAACGATGACACCGCCGACCTGTGTCGCATGACCGTCCATATACTTCGTCGTGGAGTGGGTCACGATGTCTGCACCCCATTCGAAGGGCCGGCAATTGATAGGCGTAGCAAAGGTATTGTCGACGATCAAGGGCACGCCGTTGCGGTGAGCGATACGTGCGAACTTCTCGATGTCAAGCACCCGGCAGCCCGGATTACTGATCGTCTCGCCGAAAACGGCACGTGTGTTCGGTCTGAAAGCCTGCTGAATCTCATCCTCAGATGCCTCCTGATTGATGAAAGTGCATTCTATGCCGAGCTTTTTCATCGTCACTCCGAAGAGATTATACGTGCCGCCGTAAATCTCGTTGGATGCTACGATATGGCTTCCTGCCTCGCAAATGTTGAACACAGAGTAGAAGCTGGCAGCCTGTCCGCTTGATGTGAGCATCGCGCCCACACCTCCTTCAAGTGCTGCAATCTTGCTTGCGACGGCGTCATTGGTAGGATTCTGCAGCCGAGTGTAGAAATATCCCTCCTTCTTAAGGTCGAACAGCATCGCCATTTCTTCCGTATTGTCATACTTGAAGGTAGTACTCTGTACGATAGGTGGCTCTACCGGCTCACCGTTCTTAGGCTTCCAGCCGCCGCGGATACATAGCGTGGACCGCTTGAATTGTTTGTTCATGATCAAAAAGTATTATGTATAACCAAGTTGCGAAATTACTAAATAAACCCGAAAAGAGCCCTTCGGATGAACAAAAAATGTCTTTTTTTCGTGTTATTTGATCATAATCAATTACTTAGATGCTGTATATTCATCATTTATTCATCCGCTCCACCTTCATCCCTTCATCCCTCCTCTTTCATCAATCATCCCCCCAGCCACTCATTGATCCGCTCTATGATGAAGCGGGCGTCAGCATCCGTCAGTGCCGGATGGCACGGGAGGCTGAGTTCACAGGCATGTATGCGCTCGGTGATGGGCAGAGACAGTCCGCTGAATTCATGCATGGCGGTCTGCCGATGGGGCGGAATGGGGTAGTGGATCATGGTCTTTATACCATGCTGAAGCAGATATTGTTGCAGCCGGACACGGTCTTCGCAGAGGACGGGATAGATGTGGAAGACGTTGTCCGACGCAGTGTCGGTGGGCAAGAAGATATGTTTGTTTCGGATGGAACGGTCATACAGTTCGGCGATCTGTTTTCTCCGGCCGTTCTCCTGGTCTAAATAGAGGAGTTTGACGGACAGCACTGCGGCTTGGATTTCATCCATCCGACTGTTCCTCCCTTTGTAGTCGAAGACGTATTTCATGCTGCTTCCGTAGTTTCCCAATGCCTTTACGACCGTCGCAAGCTGTCCGTCGTTGGTTGTGACGGCCCCTGCGTCGCCGAGTGCACCAAGGTTTTTACCCGGATAAAACGAGTGGCCGGCGGCGTGGCCGAGGCTTCCGGTCCTCCGACCTTGATACCGACATCCTGCCGCCTGCGCGTTGTCTTCGATCAATTTGAGGTTTCTTTCCCTGCAAATGTGTTCGATCTGCGGCGTCATGGCGCAGCGGCCGTAGAGATGGACGAGCAGGATGGCGCGGGTGCGTGATGTGAGTGCCTGTTCGATCCGTGTGTCATCGAGCTGGAAGGTCTCCATTCTCGGTTCGACGAAGACGGGCTTCAGACCGTTCTCCACAATGGACAAGATTGAGGCGATGAATGTGTTGGCCGGTACGATGACCTCGTCTCCGTCCTGCATTTGTCCCATTTCCTTGTATGCTCTGAATATCAGTGTGAGGGCGTCAAGGCCGTTCCCGCAAGTGATGCAGTGGTCCGTACCGATGAAACGGGCATACGCTTGTTCGAATGCAGCTACCTTCTCGCCCTGCAGGAACCATCCGCTTGCGATGACACTGTTGACGGCTTGCCCGATCTCCTGCTGATGGAGGGCCGTGATCTGCTGTAACGGGAGATATTCGATCATTGATGATGGGAGGTGTAGATGATGGGATGACGGGAGGCGGAATGCAACTTCGCGTTCCCTTACTTTATTTCATATTCGTAGCAGTCGTAACATACGCCACGGCCGCAGAATCCTTCTTTCTGAAAGATCAGTGACGTGTTGAGCTCCCGTCCGTCGCCTGTGGTTGATCGACCGAAGTCAAACCAGCGTGCAGAGGCATAGGTCCGGTGGATGAGAAAGTCGAAAAGCAGATCGAGCGCACCATGCTTCTTGCCTTCCGGGGTGGCAGAGATGTACTGCGTGTGGATGACCTGAGGCGTTTCGAAAACGAGTGTTCCGCCCATCGGCTGACGGTCTTTGGTTGCCATGAAGAGGCGGATCGCGTGTGGGAAACGCGATTGGAGCAGCCGTAATTCGGCTGCCGTGTGGACGGGGGCGACGTGGTATTTGGAGCGGAGATTGCTGTTGAGGATCTCCCAGAAGGTATCAGTGTCTTGGCTTTCCGCCACTTCTATTCGTGCCTGCTGTGCTTTCCGGATTCCCCTTCTGCGCAATTCGGAAAACCGGGGAACGTCGGATGGAGACAGGGCGGACGAGAGGTGGCGCGACGTGAGCTGTGCATGGCAGATGTGGGTGAGTGCATACAGATCCTCCTCGGCAGGCATCCGGTGGTAGATAAAGGGCATGGGTTTGTAGACCACATGATGGATGCCTTCGCTGCGGAGGTAGCTGTTGAGCGCGGTGAAGACCCCGCATACGCCTTCGGCAGATGCTTTCCGGTCGGTCAACAGGCCTCCGTAGGTGAGACCTTGGTGCGAATGCAGCGTGCCGTCAGCCATGTTGGCGGGCAGCAGGGCGTAGAGTCTGCCGTCGCGATAGATCATCAGCGAGTGATCCTCGAAGCGTTCCCGGTGATAGTCCATGTAGCCTCGGTCGAAGAGGAACGTGCCCTGCTTCGACTGCGCAACAAAACTGTTCCAAGCCTGTTGTTGTCCTGCCGTATATCGACTTATCGTGAACATGCCACGTATTTCAGGTATTCGTCGTATTCGCGGATATAGTCTTCCTCATCGAAAAAGTCAGAAGCGAGGACGAGACAGACGGCACCTGTGGAGAAGTCGTTGAGCGTCCGCCACACGCCGGGGGTGATCAAGAGGCCCTGCCAGGGATGGTTCAGGAGAAACGTCTGCCGTCTCCGCCCGTCGTCGAGGGTCACGGAGAACGATCCGCTGACCGCTATCAGCAGCTGCTGAAGGCGCTTATGGGCATGCCCCCCGCGGCTTTCGCCCCCCGGGACGTCATAGGTCCAATAGGCGCGCTTGATCTCAAAGGGCACCTCCTTCCATGCTTCGGCCACCGTGAGGTTACCTCGCGGATCCGTGATCTTGGGAAATTCGATGAGCCGGCACGGTGATTCGAAGCCCAAGTTGATGTCGCGGTGGGTGGCTGAAGCTGCCTGCGGTCTTGCTTCAGGCTGCGTATAGAATGGTCGGCGATCGTTTTCCATCTCGTTGTGTGCTTTCTATGCGCGTCCTTTCTGGGTGTACATCATGTCGTAGTACTTCTGATAGTCGCCCGAAGTGACTTCTTCAATCCACTGCTGATGTTCGAGATTCCAGCTGATGGTCTTCACGATGCCGTCGGCGAAGCGAGTCTCCGGATACCAGCCCAGTTCGTTCTTGATCTTCGTGGGGTCAATGGCGTAGCGTGCATCGTGGCCGAGTCGGTCGGGTACATGGGTGATGAGGCTGTCGTTGATCCAGTCGATGCGGATGTCTCCGTTCGCGTCCCTCTCCTGCTTCTTGAGCACGCGGCGGAGGTTCTTGTCCGTTTCCATCATGTCATGGATGGTCCGTATGGTCAGCCGAACAATGTCGATGTTGGTCATTTCATTGTGTCCGCCTACATTATATATTTCTCCTTCGCGTCCTTCCCGCACCACGAGGTCGATGGCCTTGCAGTGATCGTCGACATAAAGCCAGTCGCGCACGTTGAGCCCTTCGCCGTAGACGGGCAGCGACTTGCCTGCCAGGATGTTGTTGATGATGAGCGGAATGAGCTTCTCGGGGAAGTGATAGGGGCCGTAGTTGTTGCTGCAGCGGGTGATGGAGACCGGCATATGGTAGGTGTCATGATAGGCCAGGACGAAGTGGTCGGCGCTGGTCTTGGAGGCAGAGTAGGGACTATGCGGGCAGACGGGCGTCTGCTCCGTGAAGTAGCCCTCGGGGCCGAGCGATCCGTAGACCTCATCGGTCGACACCTGATGGAATCTGCGTCCGGGCTTCCATGTAGGATAGCCCTGTGCGTCCTTGCCTGTCACCCATGCCCTGCGTGCCGCTTCGAGCAGGTTCTGCGTGCCTAAGATGTTGACGGAGAGGAAGAGCTGTGGGTCCTCGATGGACCTGTCGACGTGGCTCTCGGCTGCGAAGTTGACCACATAGTCGATGTCATGCTCTGCGAAAAGCCTGTCGGCGAGCTCGCGGTCACGGATGTCGCCCTTGACGAAGATGCACCGGCTGCCGTCGATGTCATCCTTGATGGTGCCGAGGTTGCCTGCATAGGTGAGGGCATCGAGCACGATGATGCGGATGTCCTGATGCTGATATTTCCTGTGGAGGAGATACTTGATGAAGTTGGAGCCGATGAATCCGGCTGCTCCTGTGACAAGATAGGTTTTCATGTCGTTGTGTATTTTATTGCTTATTGTTCGTTCTCCGGCGGGTAGCGCCTGACAATGTGGACGAGGCATGCTGTGGATATGGCTCCCACGATGATTATACAGGCTATGAACGTGGTGAGGCCGATGGCATGGGAGATCCACGCCACGATGAGGGCGATCATGATCACAGCTTCGATGGTGCCCCACAGCGAGATGGCTTTATTCCTGTTCATGATTACGGTTTGTCGTCTTTGTTCCTAATGTAATAACTTCGCAATCGGTGAATTTATTGCCTTCGATGGTCAGTCGGACCAGTGTCCGGTCGCGGTGCCATCCCTGGAGGCCTGCCGCCCCGGGGTTGATGTGAAGCAGATTGAGCGTCTTATCGAACTGCACTTTGAGTATATGCGAGTGGCCCGAGATGAAGAGCTGGGGTGGGGAGGCGTAGATGAGGCCGCGGATGGATGGATCATAGTGTCCCGGATAGCCGCCGATGTGCTTGATGAGCACGTCTGCGTCCTCGCAACGGAAGCGCAGCAGCTCCCGGTAACGTGCGCGCAGGTCGTAGCCGTCGCAGTTTCCGCAGACGGCCCGGAAGCGTGGCCGCATGGCCTCAAAGCGGTCGGCCAGCTCCGTGGAGCCAATGTCGCCGGCGTGCCAGACCTCATCACAGCCGTCCAGATAGTCCATGTAGCGGTCGTCCCAATACGCATGCGTGTCGCTGATGATGCCGATTCGTTTTGCCATTTGTAATATGTTGATTTTCAAGGTGTTTCGTATTGCCTTCGCAGAGCTGTGCTTTGGGGTCTCCGGAGCTATGCTTTTGGCCGCCCAAAGCTATCATATGGAGGCTCCAAAGCATAGCTCCGCGCAGACCGCATGACAGGTATGCTATTCGAAGCCGAATTTTTTGTTGATAAAAGCGACGATAAACCGCTCGGTCTCTTCGATGCCGAGGACTGACGAGTTGATGCAAAGGTCGTAGCTTTCGCTATGTCCCCAGCGCTTCCCGGTGTAGTAGTTGTAATAGGAGGAGCGCTCACTCTCGCCGTGGATGATGAGTTTCTTGGCCGTGATCGGGTCGCACTGGTGGCGCTTGCAGACGTGGCTGATGCGGTCATCCATATCGGCTGTGATGAAGAGATTGACGGTGTCGCGCCTGTCGCGCAGCACATAGTCGGCCGTGCGTCCTACGAATACGCAGTTCGTTTCATTGGCGGCCTTGCGGATCGCGTCACATTGGAACTTGTAAAGGCTTTCCTGCGAGAAGTCGTTGTTGTAGAAGTTGCATTCTCCGAGCAGCGGCACGTGGGCGTGAAAGAGCGACTTGAAGAAGCCTTTCTGCTCATCGTTCTGCTCGAAGAACTTCTCGCTGAAGCCGCTTTCCTTCGCGGCTAAGTTGAGCAGTTCCCTGTCATAGAACCGGCAGTTGAAATCTTTGGCGAGCATCTGAGCGATGACCCGTCCGCCGCTTCCTATCTGGCGGCCGATGTTGATGATGAGCCTTTGATCATTCATGGGGCTGTATGTTGGTTTGATAGTTGAACTTTCGCATATAGACCATCATCACCCAGGCGGCCACGATGGCTGCCGTGAGGTCGGAAGCAGGCAGTGCATACCACACGCCGTCAACCCCGAAGAAGGATGGAAGCACGGCGAGGAGCGGCAAGAGGAACAGTAGCTGTCGGGAGAGTGACAGGAATATGCTTATCTTTACTTTGCCGATGCACTGGAAGAAGTTGGTGACGACCATCTGATAGCCTATGATCGGGAAGAACAGCATGTTGATGCGGATAGCCTTGATGGACAGTTCGATGAGCGTGGCGTCGGTGGTAAAGAGGCGCGCACAATAGTAGGGGAGGAACATGCCGATAGTCCAGCCGGTGGTCATGATGGCCGTTGCAGCGAGGATGGACAGCTTCATCACCCTCAGGACGCGGTCCATCTGCTGGCTGCCGTAGTTGTATCCGGCAATCGGCTGCATGCCCTGGTTGATGCCCATCACGAACATGATGAACACGGTTGCGATGCCATTGGCGATGCCATATGATCCCACGCTCAGGTCGCCGCCATATCTGACAAACTGATTGTTCATGAAGATGACGATGATACAGGCACAGACGTTCATCAGGAAGGGGCTGATGCCGATCCCGATGATATTCTTCACGAGGTCGGCGCGCAGTCTGTAGATGCCGCGCTTGAGGTGAAGCAGCTCGTCTTTGTTGCTGAACAGGCGCATCTGATAGATGAGAGCGAGGATCTGGGAGAGCACTGTGGCGAAGGCTGCGCCGCGTATTCCCCAGTGCCACCACCAGATGAAAACCATATCGAGCAATATGTTCATCACCACGGTGAATACGGTTGCGATCATCGCTTGCTTGGGCTTGGAGGCGGCGCGCAGCACTGCGTTCATGCCGAAGTACATGTGTGTGACCATGTTGCCGAGCAGGATCACCTGCATGAAGTCGCGTGCATAGGGGATGGTGGCGTCACTTGCGCCAAAGAAACGGAGGATGGGGTCGAGGAAAGCGAGGCAGACGGCAGCGAAAAGGAAGCCGATGATGAGGTTCAGCGTGATCGTGTTGCCGAGGATCCGCTCTGCCCCGTCGTAGTCGCGCTGGCCCAGACGGACCGAGATGGCGGTTGAGGCACCGATGCCCACGGCAGCTCCGAAAGCCCCGGAGAGATTCATGAACGGGAACGTAATGGCCAATCCGGATATCGCCAATGGTCCTACGACCTGCCCGATGAATACCCGGTCGATGATGTTATATAAGGAAGCCGCCGACATGGCGATGATAGCAGGCAATGCATACTGCCAGAGCAGTATTCCCACGGGGAGTGTGCCCAACTCAAGCGTCGCTTGTTTATTATCCATTCATCAATAATTTATCCATGCAAAAGTACGAAAATAATTTGACATCCGTCGGCGGACGGATAAAAAATATGGGGAGAATTTGGTTTTTATCGGAATAAGCTGTAATTTTGTATGCATTAATTTTGACAGCCCGATGCATCTGTATTTACTTTTGGGATGGTTCCTGCTCTTCGCGCAGACGGCGCATGCGGGAGCGCGGATGGACAGACCAGTCAAGGTCTCCTATCCCGGGGGGAAGTCTTATTTCTTACGTCTCGAACTGAAAGACAAGTCGGGCACCCCCTACACCCTTGACCATCCCGAGTTGTTCCTGTCATCGCGCGCGATCGAAAGGCGTCGCCGTCAGCATCTCGCCGTCGACTCCACCGACCTGCCTTTGTCTCCTTCGTATCTGCGTCAGATCGCTGACAGGCATGTGGAAATTGTCGCCCAGAGCAAGTGGAACAATACGGTGCTCGTCCGAAGCACATCCTCCGAAAAGGCCGTCGGGTTGCAGCAGTTGCCCTTCGTGCGCAAGGTGACCCTCGTGTTCACCTCCCCCGACTCGATCGTAGCTCCGCGCCGCTCCAAGTTCCGTGAAGCTTTCAATCATTGGGACACCATCCCTTCCGATCCCTACGGCATCACCAAGAAGCAGATCGAGAGCCTCAACGGCATCCGTCTCCATCATTCCGGTTTCCGCGGATACGGCATGTTGATCGCCGTCTTGGATGGCGGCTTCATGAATGTTGATAAGATTCCGGCCATGCAGTCAGTCAAGTTTGCCGGTTTCCGCAATTTTGTGTACCCTTCGTCAGCCAGCATTTTCCAGGAGATAGACCATGGCACGATGGTCCTCTCGACGATGGCCGTCGAGATACCGAATGTCTATGTCGGTACCGCACCTAAGGCTTCCTATCTCCTCCTGCGCTCTGAGGACTACCAGTCAGAGAGCTCCGCAGAGGAGGATTACTGGGCTTCGGCCGCCGAGTATGCGGATTCGGCCGGCGTGGACATCATCAATTCCTCCCTCGGTTATCACGACTTCGACGACAAGCAGACCAATTACGCCTACCGATACCTCGACGGCCGCCACGCCTTGATCTCCCGCACGGCATCCATGCTGGCCGATAAGGGCATCCTGCTGGTATGCAGTGCCGGAAACGAAGGCATGGGGACCTGGAAGAAGATCAATTTCCCGGCAGATGCGAAAGACATCATTGCCGTCGGCTCCATAGGCAGCAACGGCCTCAATATGGCGTTCAGCTCGGTCGGACCGACGGCAGACGGGCGGGTCAAACCTGACGTCATGGCTCCCGGAAATCCTGTAGCGGTGCTGTCAGGCAGAGGCTCGGTCATCAACGATATGGGCACTTCATTCTCGGCGCCCCTGATCTCCGGATTGGCCGCATGTCTCTGGCAGGCGCTTCCTGAGATGACTGTCCGGGAGCTGATCGATGTGATCAAGCGTTCCTCAAACCAGTATGAATACCCCGATAACATCATGGGTTACGGTGTTCCAGACTTCTGGAAGGCCTACCAGATGGGTAAAAAGGAGCGATGAGATGGAACATGCACTGACGCTGTACGAACTCAATTCGATGGTGCGGATGACCCTTGAGGCCGATCTGCCCGATGAATATTGGGTCGAGGCAGAGCTGTCGGAGGCTCGCGAAGTGCGTGGTCACTGCTATATGGAATTGGTGCAGAAAGACGGGCGGAGCAATGTTCCGGTCGCGAAAGCATCGGCAAAATGCTGGAAGAACAAATGGCTCTTGATCCGCCGTCACTTTGAGACGGTCACGGGACAGACGTTCCGGCCGGGGCTGAAAGTGATGCTCCGGGTCTATGCCGACTTTCATGAGGCCTACGGATTCTCATGGATCGTGACCGACATCGATCCCACTTTCACCATGGGCGACATGGCCCGGCGGCGCATGGAGATCATCCGCCAGCTGAAGGAAGAAGGGGTCTTCGATCTCCAGCATGAGCTGGAACTTCCGCTGTTTGCCCAGCGCATCGCCGTCATTTCAAGCGAGCAGGCAGCCGGTTACGGCGATTTCTGTAACCAATTGGCCAACAACGGCGTCGGCTTCGTGTTCTATCCGAAGCTCTTCCCGGCTGTCATGCAGGGTGAATCGGTCAGTGACAGTGTGATTGCAGCATTGGACCGGATCAACCGGAACGCGGATGACTTTGACGCGGTGGTCATCATCCGTGGCGGCGGAGCCACGAGCGACCTAAGCGGTTTTGACACGTTGGAGCTGGCGGAGAACGTTGCCAACTTCCCGATACCGATCATTACGGGCATCGGACACGACCGGGACGAGAGCGTGCTCGACCTTGTGGCGCACACAAGGGTAAAGACGCCGACGGCCGCAGCAGGTTTCCTGATCGACCATCTGTCACTTGTCCATCAGCGGATACAGGATGCCCAGGACGAGATCGTGGGCTACGTGAGCCACCGGATGGATCTTGAGAAACTGCGACTCGGCCATCTCAGCGCGGACATACCAAGGCTTTTTTCTTTGCACCGGATCAGGCAGGAGAGCCGGTTAGACCATCTTTTCAAGGAGCTGTGTGTGGGGATGCGGCAGCGTCTGCATGATGCGGGCGGGCGATTGGCGACGTTCGGGAGCGACATCCGTCAGCTGTCCGGCCGACGGATCGTGAATGAGCGTCACCGGATCGAACTGTTGGACCAGCGCGCACGTGCCCTCGATCCGGTGCTCCTGCTGTGTCGGGGCTATTCGATCACGCTCAAAGACGGCCACGCCGTGCATGACCCGAAGGCACTCAAACCCGGCGACGAGATCGAAACAAGGTATGAACGGGGCTCGACCCTGTCTATTATAAAAGAGGTGAAATAATCAACAAAGCAGCCAGTGATCATGGAAGTGAAATACGAAGAAGCCGTCAGACAGTTGGAAGAGATTGTCCGGCAGATGGAAAACGATGAACTCGACATCGACCAGATGAGCGCGAAGCTCAAGAAGGCGAAGCAACTGATCAAGCAATGCAAGGACCGTCTGACCAAGACGGACGAGGAGATCAGGCGCATACTGGCCGATCAGTGATTTTCAGCAAATTCATCCGGGAATAGTTGGAGATAACGATAAATATTCGTACTTTTGCCTGTGATGATAATTAAATCCACAAATTAGATGCTTATGAAGGATATAGATTGGTCCAATCTGTCGTTTGGATATATGCCGACAGATTACAATGTTCGCTGTTATTACCGTGAAGGTAAGTGGGGAGAGATTGAAGTGAGTTCGGATGAGTATCTGAACATGCACATGGCAGCTACCTGTTTGCACTATGGTCAGGAAGCGTTTGAGGGGCTGAAAGCCTATCGCTGTCCGGACGGCAAGGTGAGAGTGTTCCGCATGGAAGAGAATGCCGCCCGTCTGCAAAGCACCTGCCGGGGCATCATGATGCCTGAAGTGCCGACCGAACTGTTTACGGAAATGGTCATGAAAGTGGTGCGTCTGAACCAAGAATACATCCCGACCTACGAGAGTGGAGCAACGCTCTACATCCGCCCCTTGCTGCTTGGGATAAGCGCGCAGGTAGGCGTTCATCCAGCCCAAGACTATATGTTCCTCATCTTCGTGACCCCTGTGGGTCCTTATTTCAAGGGCGGATTCTCCAGCAATCCGTATGTCATCATCCGCGATTATGACCGCGCCGCTCCGTTGGGAACGGGTATCTATAAGGTGGGCGGCAACTATGCGGCTTCGCTGAAGGCCAATGCCATCGCCCACGAAAAGGGCTATGCGAGCGAGTTCTATTTGGATTCGAAGGAGAAGAAGTATGTCGACGAGTGCGGCGCAGCCAACTTCTTCGGCATCAAAAACAATACCTATGTCACCCCGAAATCAACGTCGATCCTGCCCTCGATCACCAACAAGAGCCTCATGCAGATCGCTGAAGACCTCGGCATGAAGGTCGAACGCCGCCCGATACCGGAAGAGGAGCTCGAGACATTCGAGGAAGCCGGTGCCTGCGGAACAGCCGCGGTGATCTCGCCGATCTCTCATCTCGATGACTTGGATACGGGGAAAGTGTACAACTTCGGTGACAAGCCGGGCCCCTGGTCGACAAAACTATACAACACACTGCGCGGCATTCAGTATGGCACAGTGGAAGACAAGCATGGCTGGACCACCGTCGTCATTGACTGATCCCATCCCGATGCAACCATCAGAACGGCAGCCTGAATCCGACGAAGGATTCAGGCTGTCTGCGTATTCGGATGCTCCGTTTCGGACGCAAGAAACGTGCGAAAAAAGCATGTGATACATGCGGCCCGCGCAGAGCTATGCTTTCGGGCCTCCATATGATAGCTCTTGGCCGCCCAAAGCATAGCTTTCGACGGCCGAAAGCTATGCTCTGGGCGAGGCGTCAGATTGAGATCGGAAAACCGGATGCCGAAAGTCGTGTATTGTGTTGATACATAGGAAGTTGTGTGGGACGTCTAAAACAGGTCGGATCTGACGGATGACGAGACGGGTGACGGAAGAGGCGGATGCACCGGTGGCAGCGTTGGGCACCGGCATCGGTGGCTAAAAAGCGGTCGGGGACTTGCATATCTCTGTTTTTTCCGTTACCTTTGCAGGCAAAAGCAATGACATGGGCAAAGGGAAATTAGCTAAGTTTGCAGAGATGGAGACCTTCCGCAACGTCTTCCAGTATCCGTTCTCCGTGTTGGAGCAGGTGCCTTTCGAGATGAAAGGGCACTGGTGTGAGCACTATTTCGGCAACCGGAATCCGATCGTCCTTGAACTTGGATGCGGCAAAGGTGAATACACCGTCGGGCTGGCAAGGCTGTTTCCGGAGATGAACTTCATCGGGGTGGACATCAAGGGAGCGCGCATGTGGACCGGCGCCAAGCAGGCCTTGGAGGAGGGGTTGACGAATGTGGCCTTCCTGCGGACCAACATCGAGATCATCGACCGGTTTTTCGTGGCGGGCGAGGTGGACCAGATCTGGCTCACGTTTTCAGACCCACAGATGAAGAATGCCCACAAACGGCTCACGAGCACTTATTTCATGGAGCGCTACCGCCATTTCTTAGTCGATGGCGGACTGATCCATCTCAAGACCGATTCCAATTTTCTTTTCACCTATACCACGTGCATGGTGGAGCGCAACAGCCTGCCCTTGATCTTCCGCACCGAAGACCTTTATCATGCGGAAGGCATCGACGAGGCGACGCGCACCATTCTCTCTATCCAGACCTATTACGAAGCGATGTGGATGGAGCGCGGGTTCAACATCCGGTATATGAAATTCCGGCTTCCGCAGACCGGTGATCTGCAGGAGCCGGAAGTGGATATTCCGTTGGACGAATACCGCAGCTACCACCGCCCGAAGCGCAGTGGGAAGACGACGGCGCGATAGGATGCCGCCGCCACTCAGAGCGCCGGCTTCACGGGAAAGACGTAGAAAGGCCGGTCGGGTGCGAAATCAATCATCCATTGATCGACGATGATGTGGTCGTCCAAGGCTTGGATCACGAGCTTATGACTGCCGCTTGTCATGCGTACGGGCAACTGGCGTACAGCCTGCCCGCGCAGTACGTTGCGCTTCCATTGCTCGGATCGGAACGGTTCCTTGATCGTATAGACCGTCGGTTCGGCCCCGTCAATGCTCACGGAAAATCGTATGTCGCCCTTGTCGTTGGCCTGCGTCGGGATCACGGCTACGTTGAGCATCGCCTGTCCGTCCTGTGTGGAGCGGAAGGAGTAGGTCAGCGAACCGCCTTTCGGCAGCGCAACGGCTTTCATGCTGTGGCCTAACATCTCCACTGGTGTGGCTCCCCGCGATGCGAACGTGTAGTCGCAGGCATTGCGCACGATGACGCCCTTCGTGTTGAGCGGTGCCTGCACCGGCTGCTCATTGCCGTATTTGCGGATCTCTTCATCGCTCAGCACGCCCGGGAGATTGGGAACTGCGAAGACGGGAAGTCCGCGCGGCTGATAGTCCATGAGGCCTTTCCACTTTCCTTTTGCCATCTCGTTGTATTGCTCAGTGAGCGTCTTGAGGGCCCGGTAGGCCTTCAGGCTCTTCACGGCCGGCTCTAATGCCTCCTCGTCATGATGGAATGAGGAGGGTCGGGCGATGTGTCTGGCCTCTTGCGCCTGCAGCTGTTTCGTGGCCATATAGCCCGCGCCGCGCACAGGGTATTCGATGGCGGCAAAGTAAGCATCATGCAGTTCGGGGCGGACGGACTGCCTGATCTCCTCCACCTGCTGGCCCAACTGAAGGTAATCATTCAGATATCGTTCCAGCTCATTGCCGAAGGCGTCGGGGTTGAACTCCGTGTCGCCGGCGGGAGAGAGCCCCCGTTCGTATTTCTTCTTATCCAGTTCGACTTGGCTCCACCCCATGAATTCGGGCTTGCGGATCCCCGTCAGATGATAGAAACGGGTCATCACCGGCAGCAGGCGCTTGCCTGCGGTCTCGCCGAACTGCTGGGTCAGCCATCCTCGGAGATGATCCTGGAGGGTGCTGGCGTTGACGCAGTCGATGTTCCAGGCCATGTCCAGGAAAAGCGAAAGATCATAGGCGGCCACCTTCGGATCGTGCACGTTGGCGATCCAGAGCCGCCGTGCATTGTGGTCGTAGGCCGTCCGCATCTCGTTGTAGATCAGTCCGGGCTGTGTGGTGGTCAGCCACAGATAGTCGTGAGGCCGTCCCCAGTAGCTCAGGTGATAGTAGACGCCTCCGCCTCCGCTGCGTTTCTGCTGCTCTTCATCGGGCAGGCGTGTAAGGTATCCGTAGTTGTCGTCGCACCACATGAGCATCACATCGTCGGGCACACGCAGTCCGTTCTCATAGACCTGCAGCACTTCTTTGTAGGGAATGAATACCTGCGGTATCTGCCGGATATCCTTGTTGATGTGCTTCGAGAGAATCTTCCGCTGGCTGTCGATCACCTTCTGCAGCCACGTTGTCTGTTCGTCGAGCGTCTTGACGCCCTCCATGGGTCCGTCGTGGATGCCCCGCATGCCGATCGTATAGAGCGCATCCATGTCGGATGTCTCGATGACGCGCTCAGTCCAGTAGTTCTCCACGGCCTCGCGGTTGGTCAGATAGTTGTACGCCCCCCGTGTTTGGTGATCCCATTCAGCCACATTGTTGCGCAGCAGAGGCTCACAGTGGGAGGTGCCGACATAGATGTCGAACTTGTCGGCGATCTCCTTATTGCCCTTCACGGCAAAGAAAGCCTTCGTCCCTTCGTGCATGGCGGGCCAGACGGTGTTGGCCTTCAGGCGGAGCAGCAGTGAGAAGATCTGGGCGTAGGTGCGTGGTCCGATGGTGCCTTGGGGCAGGTTGGGTTCCATGGTCTTGTGCGCCCAGACGCGCGTGCTCCAGTCTTCGTCGTTGATGAAGATGCCCCGGTATTCGACCGAAGGAATCTGCAGCGACCGGAAGTTCTCGTCGATGGCCAGCTCGCGTTTGCGCTCCGGCTTCACGTCACCCCACCAGATCCAGGGCGAGACACCTGCCAGGCGGGAGAGTTCCAATATCCCATAGGCTGTGCCGCGTGCATTGCTGCCTGCTACAATGATCTTTCCTTTGTCCGTGCAGATATAGAATGCGTCCTTCTTGGTGATGAAGCTGTTGAGCGGGAGGTGATGTTGCTCGAGCCGGCTGAACTCCTTGTTGTCCAGCATATCAAGCTGATAAATCTCGATGTGGCCGTTGCTTCGGCTCTCGGCCTTGTGTCCTGTGACAGCCTTCATGTCGGTCTCGAAAAGCTGCAGGGCAATGCCCACCACGGGAGCGTAGTTCTTTTGGGTCGTGTAAGTGACGGCTCCGTGCCCGTTGTACCATATGACGTTGCCTGCGGAGGCCGTCAGCGGGAGAGCCACGAGAAAGGTCAGGAATGACAGCAGTTTGGTTCTCATTTATCAGAAGGTGATTTGAATAATACACTGCAAATGTAGATAAAATCGGCGAGATATAGAAATAATCCGTCCTGAATTTGTGTTTTCATCGGATTATGCGTACATTTGCAATAAAGATCAAACCCATCAAAACGAATCAGATCATGACATTATATCCCAAATTGATCACAGATGTACTGGCGACAGTCATCTATCCTGGTACGAAGAAGAGTCTCGTGGAGAGCGAGATGGTAGCTGATAATATCCGCATTGACGGCATGAAGGTGCGCTTCACGCTCATCTTTCCGCGCGAGACGGATCCTTTCCTCAAGTCGACCGTCAAGTCTGCCGAAGCCGCCATCCATTACCAGCTCGGCAAGGAGGTTGAAGTGGAGATCGCAACCGAATTCAAGTCGGCTCCCAGACCTGAGGTCGGCAAGCTCCTGCCGCAAGTGAAGAACGTCATTGCCGTCAGTTCCGGCAAGGGCGGCGTGGGCAAGTCGACCGTCTCGGCCAATCTTGCGATCGCGCTGTCCATGCTCGGTTACAAGGTCGGACTGTTGGACACGGACATCTTCGGACCGTCCATGCCGAAGATGTTTGGCGTAGAAGACGAGCGCCCTTACAGCGTCCATAAGGACGGGCGCGACCTGATCGAACCGATAGAGAAATATGGCGTGAAGCTGCTTTCCATCGGATTCTTCGTCAATCCCGATACGGCGACGCTCTGGCGGGGAGCAATGGCAACTTCTGCATTGAAGCAACTCATCGCCGATGCGGACTGGGGCGAGCTCGATTTCTTTATTCTCGATACGCCTCCCGGCACCTCCGATATCCATCTGACATTGCTCCAGACCCTTTCCATCACCGGCGCGATCATCGTTTCGACACCTCAGAAGGTGGCATTGGCTGATGCCCGCAAGGGTATAGACATGTATCGGAACGACAAGGTGAATGTTCCGATCCTCGGACTGGTGGAAAACATGGCTTGGTTTACGCCCGCCGAGCTTCCCGAGAACAAGTATTATCTTTTCGGAAAGGACGGCTGCAAGAACCTCGCCAAGGAAATGGGCTGCCCGCTGCTGGCACAGATCCCGATCGTGCAGAGCATCTGCGAGAGCGGCGATGCCGGCGAACCGGCTGCCCTCCATACCGACATGGCCACCGGACAGGCATTCATCAATCTTGCCCAGGCTGTCGTCACCGTGACCAACAGACGAAACAAAGACTTGGGGCCGACCAAGATTGTCGAGATCACCAATAGCTGATCTATCGCATGAAGACCTTGAGAACGGGGACGATACGGTCGCTCTCCGGCAAGGTCACCCTTAGTCCGGACGCATCACAGCGGTAAGGCAGACGGCCCGTACCCAGCAGTTCGACGCGTCGGATGCGCCTTTCGTCAGCCAAAGACTTGACCAATATCCGGCCGTCATCAGGTCTCTTGAAGAGGATGACATAAATGGCGTCGCCCTTTTGTGTGAACCGCATGTCACGCGGTGTATATTCCTTCTTCGTCTCATTGAATCCCATGGCGTTGGCCAACCTCGTGGCTTCATCCGCGTCAGGCCCCTCGCCATACTGCCTCCATGGGTGAGCACCGAAGATGCACTCCTTGTTTACGGCCATCCAGTCAGCGATGCTGTCGAGGATCGCCTCTTCTCTCTCGTCGAGGGAGCCATCAGCCCGGATCGGCACACTGAGCAGGAGGTTGCCGTTCTTGCTGACAATGTCGGCCAGCATACGCACGACCCGCAAGGCCGTTTTATAGGTGTTCTTCGTGAATCGGGTACGGTCATAGTGCCAGGAGCCTAAACAGGTGCAGGTCTGCCATGTGGTGGGGTGCAGCTCATTGAGTGCTCCGCGCTCCACGTCCCTCACGAGACAGTCTTCCTGTTCGGCGTTCAGCCCTTTCGAGGTGATCACCCCTTCTTCCCGACCATCATGCCATTGCATGTTCTTATTATAATAATGTGCGGCGATCTTCAGTCCTGCATCGCTGACAGGCCATAGCGGAAGCACCGTGTCATCAAAGTATACGAGGTCGGGCTTGTATCGGTTGATGAGATCGAGGGTGCGGTCATAATAGCCCTCAATCCACGATGAGTCGGGGATGGAGGTTGAAATGCCGTTCTTATCCGTATATCCGCTGCCGCTCACGGCATGTCCCCGGGCATAGAGCACCTGTGGATCGTAGCCATTCCACCATTTGTCTTTACCGTCTTCCTTGGTCTGACAGCCATCGTAGGGGACGCCTTTCATCGGGCCGTCGGGATCAGATCCCAAGGTCGAATCATACCACTCCCATGCCCGGGAGGCATGAACGCTCACCCCAAACCGTAGTCCGTTGCGGCGGGAAGCCGCTTCCCATTCCGCCACAATATTCCTGTGAGGCCCGAGATTGACAGCGTTCCACGAATGATACTTGCTGTCCCAAAGGTCGAAGTTGTCATGATGGTTGGCCAAAGTGACAAAATACTGCGCTCCGGCACGTTTGTACAGCTTGATCAGACGGTCAGGATCCCAGTTCCGAACGGTCCATTTCGGAATGAGATCCTTGAATCCCACCTGCGACAGATGCCCATAATGACTCACATGGTACTTGTTTTCGCGCGATCCATAGTTATACATCCAGGTCGCGTACCAGTCTCCATACTCCGGCACGCTTTGTGGTCCCCAGTGTGCCCAGATGCCAAATTTGGCATCCTGAAACCATTGGGGGACTTCATACTGCTTGAGAGAGGCCCAGTCGGGTTTATACTTTCCTTGCTGCATAGGCTCCCGACTGCTCTCGACAGTATAGGTATGGCCGACGCAGAGTTTAATGATGGTTACGGAAGAGCGTGCCGAGAGATAATTGACAGTTCCCTTCTCGATTTCCATCTTTGTCCACTTGCCATTCCATGTCCCGTCTTCTCTGATCGAATCCTGCCCCAAATGAAGCCCGCTGAGGGCATAGATGTCGGCGTCCGACTGGCTCAGCGTCATATACTCCGCACTGTAGATCGGTGCCCGTTGATCATTCAAGCGGATGCTGACCGGTACGGATGGTGCATCCGCAACATCGTGATTCTTGTTGATGATGGTGAGATAGACGAAGCCAAAGTGATCCTTCGTCGCATAAGCCGTGATCTTCCGGTCAGCACAGCCCATCGTTGTGCCGATCATTCTTTTGCCCTGTCCGCCGATCTGGAACGCTTTCAGGGCATAACTGAGTGGACGGACGTCGAATCCGTGGCGATCATTACTGACAAAGGCGGCATAGTAGGCCGGCATCGACTGTCCGCCGACGTGGTCTCCGGTATGGAAGTTCATGCCGCTGTTATTGCGCATAGCCCATTGGAACAGATAGTCTACGCCCCAGATGGCTGCCGCATACGCATTGCTCGCTCCATTCAGTCCGCTGTACCAGAGACTGTTGGTCTCGGTCAGCCGGTATGGATATCGGCTGATGACAGGTTCCATCTGGCGATAGATCTTGCTGTATTCCTGCGTCAGGGAATCCGATAACAGATAGCGGGCGCGGTCTTTCGGATCAAACGGAATCAACTCCTGGAGCGTCTTGATCTTGAATGGGTTCCGGTAAGAGCATCCGGCTGGATAGCTGTGGATGGACACTAAGCGGAGCGGTCCGCCAGCGGCCGGCCCGAAATCGCGCATCAGTTTGGCACCCAGAGACGGATTCGGGTTGTCATCCGGACCACAGAAGACGGCCCCGGGTGCGGCCTTCTGCATGGCCGAAAGGATCATCTCGTAGCGCGGTTTCATCATCCGCTCGTAGTCTTTGTAGTAACTTGGCTCGTTTCCAATGGCAAAATAAGCGAGCTGAGCACGATAGTTGTTCCAGATGTGGCCTGCTATGCGGGCTGCGGAGTCTGCATCCCCGTCTGCCAGCCGCACGCTGTAGATGACCTTTACTCCTGCTTTTCTGGCAAAGGAGAACAGCTCGTCGACATCTTGAAGTGACGGAATCGGGCCGCCTTTCACGTCTACAGAGTTGCCACCGATGCGCAGACTCTTGATCCCAAGCAGTCGGAACATCCGGATAAGCGTTTCATTGGACGGACTGAAATAATGCTTTCCGCTTGCGTCAGGTATCAACGCACGGGTCTCATAGCTCAGTCCGAGATAGTCATCGGCGATGAATGGCCCTGATGCCTGATCGTCGAGCGTGATGGACAACGTATCTTCGCTCTTTGCGCAAAGTACAGCTGACAGTAGGAAAACGCACAATAATATTCTTCTCATATTCAAAATGTTTTTGGCAGATTTATACTTTCTTTTCCCCGGGGGGGCTCAATGGCTTCGCTTGAAGAAACGATCCATGAAGATGAAGAACTGCTCCCAGTCATATTCCAGTACCGCATGTGCTCCCTTGCGGATATGGTAGGCGATGAAACCTTTATTGTACGGTACGTCCACAGGAGGCATCCGATCGATCCCGATGCCTGCTTCGCCGTACAGGGCATATACAGGTTCAGCTCCCTTGGCACCTAAGAACTCGCCCCGCTGATCACTCCAGTTGTCTTCTTCCGCACTGGCTATGTAGACCGGACGCGGTGCGCAGAGCGCGATGACCTCATGTTGGTCGAACGGCATGTATTGTTCCCGGTCTGAGAATTGCTTGTAGTTGTTACAGAACCAGTATGGCATGATCGTGTTAATGGATTCGACCCGTTCTCCTACTTTCCGTTTCGAGAGCGCCGCCCCACAGCATCCTGAGTTGACGGGGAGCACGACAGCGAAGCGCTCATCAGTGGCCCCGGCCCACAAGGCTGTCTTTCCGAGTCGCGAATGTCCCATGATTGCGACCTGCCGGGGATTGATCCGGTCATCCGTCTGCAGGTAATCCATCGCCCTGCTTGCGGCCCATGCCCAGACAGCAATGGTGCCCCACTGGTCCGGATCTGGATAAGTCTGGCCCTTGCGATAAAAATATGGCATGAGCCCATGATCATACGCCAGTGTCGTATTTGCCTTGTCGGGCGCCACTTCGGTATAATGGAAAGTTGCAAGTGCATAACCTTGATCGAGCACACGCCGTAATTGCCATTCCTTAGCCTTTGGGATGCTGCTGTTAGGGGAGAAGGATATGCCGAGGATAGCAGGAACGCGGTCTTTCGGCTTGTTAGGAATGAAGAGCTGCAAGTGCATCACCGGACCGTCCGTCCGATCGGTCAGATGGATCGTGATGACTTTTCTTGTGCACAGACCTTTCAGCGCTTTCGTCTCGACCGTATCGACGCTCCAGAGCAAGGGATGGCTCAAGATGGGTGCATGGCCATACATATAAGTCGTGATCAGCCGCATCAGTTCCGGCCTCCGCTTGTTTTCCCACTCCTCGCGTGTCGTCACCCTTGATCCGTCCATGCACAACAGCGGGTCGGGGAGCGTATAGGCGGGCACCAGATTTTCGTCATAATTGGCTGTTGACAGGAAGTATTTGAAGTCTTTGACGAATGGTTTTGCTTGCTGGGCAGATATACTAAGGACAGGAAGCGCTGATAAGATGAGTTTCAAAAGAAGTCTTTTCATGATCGATTAGCTTGTTTCTGTAAGGACGTGTTATGTCCTGCGGTGTACTCATTTGGGGGCTTTGAATCACCTTCAGATGTAGTTTGAATCATATTCTTTGGCTTTTTTGCAAAATAATAGGTTAAAAGAAGCCCCGAAAGAAGATTTTTATTAACTTTGCCGACAGGAAAAATAAACTGTTCAAAAAAAGATTCTAAATATTCAAAAGCAAAAATGAAGAAAGCAAAAATCATGTTGGCGGTGTTCGTAGTTGCCATGCTCACAGCCTGTGGAACGACGTCGACAGTGCCCATCACAGGGCGTAAACACAACCTGCTTGTGTCTGACGAGCAAGTTTTATCATTGAGCAAGGAGGAGTATACCAAGTATATGAAGTCGGCTAAGGCATCGACTGACGCAGTGAAGACAGCCATGGTAAAGCGTGTCGGACAGCGTTTGGCAACCGCTGTTGAGACCTATCTGTCCGCCAATGGCATGGCCAATGAAGTGAAGAATTTCAGTTGGGAGTTCAATCTTGTCAAAGATCAGAACATCAACGCATTCTGCATGCCCGGCGGAAAGATCGTAGTCTATGAAGGACTGCTGCCTGTCACGAAGGACGAAGCATCGCTGGCCATCGTGCTCGGGCATGAGATTGCCCATGCCGTAGCTAAGCACAGCTCGGAGCAGATGTCGAAGCAGATCCGCCAACAGTATGGCACTCAGATCGGTTCACAGATCCTCGGTGCTGTAGCCGGGAGCTCTGTCGCAAGTTTAGCAGGTGCCATTGCACAGCAGGGATTCAGCTTCGCGAACTTGAAGTACAGCCGTGACAATGAGACGGAAGCCGATCACATGGGTTTGATCTTTGCTGCCATGGCCGGCTATGATCCCCGTGTGGCCATTCCGTTTTGGCAGCGTATGGCCGCTTCTACAGGCAACAGCAACAGCAGTGACCTGTTTTCAGACCACCCGTCCGATACGAAGCGCATCGCTGCCTTGCAGAAACTGATGCCCCAGGCCATGACTTATTATCAGGCTGCGACATCAAGATCGTCTGCTTCCAAGTCTGCTTCGAAAACGAAGAAGACCGCTGCGTCCAAGTCGCCCGTCAAGAGTGTGTCGGCTTCCAAACTGTCGAAGACCGTGAAACGGTGATCAATCATTGTTCGGCATACGGTCGGAAGAAATCCGAGGTGGCGCAGATCTTCCCGTGAAGGGGAGGCTGCGCCGCCTTTGCTTTTGCCATCAGCAGGCTGCGGTTCACACGTTTCCGAGCAGAACATGCATCATTCCCTCCTCTCGCGCGATCTTTTGGGCTGCGCGGAGCGTATTTATGGGCGTTGGTGGGAGCTTCTTCAGCCGATAGGCAGGAAAGAAACGGGTCAGATGGAGCGGGCATCGGGCGAAGCCGTTCGTCACCAACCAGCGGCACATCTGGCGAAACATCTCCATGTCATCGTTCACGGTCGGGATCATCAAGTGGGTGATTTCGAGCCACACACCGGCATCGCGGATCTGCCGGAGCGTGTCCAAGACGGGCTGAAGCCGACCGCCACTGACTCGCAGATAGATGTCATCGGAAAACGATTTCAGGTCGATGTTGGCCGCATCCAAATATGGCAGCAAGTCGGCAAGCGGTTTGGGTGAGACGTATCCGGCCGACACGAGCACGTTGAAGATCTCCTCCGCATGGGCCAGCCGACTGATGTCGCGCACATATTCTATATAGGTGAGCGGCTCGGTGTAGGTATAGGCGATCGACAGCAGCCGTGAGTCCGATGCGCGGAGCCTGTGATAGAGGCGGATTATGTCATCGGGCGCATAGTCGGCACGGTCCGCCTCGTCCGGCCTGACCTGTGAGATGTCATGGTTCTGGCAGTTCTGACAATGGAAGTTACATCCCGTACACGACAGCGAGAGGCATGTTGACCCGGGATAAAACTGTGCCAATGGCTTCTTCTCGATAGGATCAACGGCGAGGGCGCATGGGTGTCCATAGACCTCGCTGAACAGTTTCCCCCCTTGGGTGATACGGCTGCCGCAGATGCCCCTCCGCCCTTCCGGGAGATGGCAATGGTGCGGACAGAGATCGCAGGTCAGCGTCCCGTCGCCGTCGGCATGATAGTATTCTGCTGCTTGCATACGTGGCAAAGATAGGAAAATAGGCCGAGAAACCGTTATTTTTTGTTTATTTTAGTGCTATAGAAAGCATATTACGGAATATTTTTCTAACTTTGCGAGAAACAATCTGATATATGGAAACATTCATTCGTGATTTTAATGATTTGATGACAGATCTGACGAACCAGTCGCGGAGACGCCGTGTGGCTGTAGTTTGTCTTGATGATGAGCGTACCAAGGAAGCCGTGTTGCAAGCGTTGGAGATGAAAGCGATTGATGCACTCCTCGTGTGCTGCCACCCCTTGGACCCCATGTTTGATTCCCATCGGGATCATGTGACTGTCTTTGAGGCGGCTGATCTTCCTACGGCGGCAGCCTTGGGTGTGCGCCTCGTGCGTGAAGGCAAGGCTGAGATTTTGATGAAAGGCCTTATCGGAAGTGATGTGATCCTCCGCGCCATTCTTAATAAGGAGACGGGAATTCTCTCTTCCGGAAAGGTGCTGACACATCTCGCGGTGGCGAGCATACCGCATTTTCCGCGTCTGCTCTATTACACTGACGCGGCTGTATTGCCGCGCCCCACCCAAGAGCAACGTGTGGCGCAGGTCGCATACATGGCCGATTTCTGCCACCGCATGGGCATCTCGCGTCCCAAGATCTCGCTGATCCACTGCTCGGAGAAGACCGATGCTAAGAACTTCCCCTTCGTCCTTGGCTATCAGGAGATCAAAGACATGGCGCAACGGGGCGATTTCGGTCCGTGCATTGTTGACGGACCGCTCGACCTGAAGACCTCCTGCAGCCGTGAGAGCATGGATGTGAAAGGCATCCAGTCACCCATCGCCGGTGAGGCAGACGCCCTCGTGATTCCCGAGATTGAGTCTGCCAACATCTTCCACAAGGCGATCACGCTTTTCACAGGTGCCGATATCGCCTGCCTCCTTCAAGGAACGGAAGCGCCGGTTGTCTTGCCTTCGCGCAGCGACAGTGCCCGCACCAAGCTCCTGAGCCTTGCGCTCGCCTGCCGGATGCTGTCAGCCGCTGATGCCTGATGCCGTCCGCGGCGCTCAGCAACCTCTGCTAACCATTATGACTTATTATCAGATAGAACCTTTAAACAGCTATTGCCGATTCAATGAAGATCCTGACTATTAATCCTGGTTCCACCTCGACGAAAGTCGCCGTTTATGAGGACGAGGAAGAAAAGTTCGTAGAAAACATTGTCCATACACCCGAAGAGCTCGCCCCCTTCCGTGAAGCGACCGATCAGTTTGCGTATCGCAAGAATGTTGTTGTCAAAGAGTTGGAGGCCCGTAACATTCCTTTCGACTTTGATGCTGTCATCGGTCGAGGCGGTTTGGCCAAGCCTTTGGCGAGCGGCGTGTATGAAGTCAACCAACAGATGCTTGATGATATTCGTCAGGTAGTGCATAAGCATGCCTGCGACTTGGGCTGTCTCATTGCCTATGACATCGCACAAGGCATCCCAGGATGCCGCAGCTTCATTGCCGATCCGGGGGTCGTCGACGAACTGTGTGACGAAGCCCGCATCAGTGGCTCGCCCCTCTTGCCCCAATATGCGATATGGCATGCGCTCAATCAGCGGGCCATCGCCCGTCGGTTTGCGCATGAGCAGCATACCCGTTACGAAGATTTAGACCTGATTATCTGCCACTTAGGCGGCGGCATATCAGTGGCCGCTCACCAGCGCGGACGCGCCGTGGATGCCAATAATGCATTTGACGGGAGCGGTCCATTCTCTCCCGAGCGGGCCGGGACGCTGCCTGCCGGTGATCTGATCCGCCTCTGTTTCAGCGGTAAGTTCACCGAAGAGGATCTGCTCAAGCGTGTGGCCGGCCGCGCAGGACTGACGGCTCACCTCGGTACGAATGACATGATCGAGATCCGCAAGCGCATCCAGGCGGGCGATCAGCATGCGAAGAAAGTTGTCGATGCGATGATCTACCATGTCGCTAAGAGCATTGTCGCCGAGGCTGCCGTGCTCTGCGGGCATGTCGATGCCATCCTGCTGACGGGTGGACTGGCCTATGACGGACAGCTGATAGCCGACCTTCGACGCCGCATCGACTTCATCGCGCCGGTCCATGTCTATCCCGGGCAGAACGAGATGAAGGCTTTGGCCATGAACGCACTTGACGTGTTGCGTGGCAAAGTGCAGGCCAAAGTCTATTGATCTGTAACCATCCGCTCATCCTGTAGGAGCAGGACAAACAGCCGCCGGGGGCACCTTTCTGTCAGGGAAGATGCCCCCGGTCGCATGAAATGACAAATATGAATGTGACGCTGCGGTCGCATGACCGATTGGGGGCTATGGTTCGCTGAAGACGATCGCTTCATACGTGTAGAGTTCCGCATCTTTCCAGCCGTCCCATCCTAATCCTGCCTTGTCGCGGGAACAATGTCCGAGAAACTCCTCCTTGGTCCAGTTCACCTCCCGGGCCACCTGTGGGAGAAACGTTCCGCTATGGTATCCCTTTCGGATGAAAATGCCCTGGCGGCCATAGTCGAATGCTTCGATCGAATGGATGCGTTTCAACGGCGTGAGCACGCTTATCTCGATGCGGATATCGTCCATCTCTCCGGCTTCCACGGGCATGAAGCGCGGATCGTGGAAGGCGGCGTCGCGAGCCATGGAGTCCACCACTTCGATGAGCGGTCTGTCATATCGGAAGAGTCCGATACATCCACGCAGCTGACCCTTGCGGGTCAGTGTGACGAAGGCACCCGTATGCGTCCGCAGCACAGGATCTGTGATTCGGTCAGTCTCGGGCTTGGGGCCACCGAACCGATACATGATGCTTTGACGGGCGAGACGAAGCAGCGCAGCCCGCTGATCATCGTTGAGCGTGAACGTCTCAGTGGCTTCCGCCTCTGTGATGACGAACGAATGATAGCCCACAACCTGATCCCGCCCGCCGTAGGGAGAGTCTCCCGAGTTGCGATACATCACGTGACGGAACTGCAGCTGCGGCCCCTGTTCTGCCATCATCATCAGGATGGCGACGGCACTCTGCCCACATGCGCTCGTTGCAAGATTGCGAATGCCCATCGAGTCATTGTGTTCGATGGCATCGATCAGCTGCTCCAACTTGCCCGACCCGATGGCTTCGCCCGTGCGGCGGTCTACGTCTTGCGCGTCGGCATAAGCCGGATAGTGGGAGAAGTCGGTGCTGATGACGAAGAGATTGCGCCCGTTGAACCAAGGCTGCAGTGCTTTGGCGATCTGCCGGAGCGTCTCCAAGCGTTGTGTGCCGATGATCACCGGCACGATGGGAGGTAGCCGCTCGCCTGCTCGGAGTTGCAGGAAAGGCAGCTGAACCTCAATGCAATGCTCTGCCTGATGGGCCGAGTCGACACGGGTGAGACATCGGTTCTCGGCGATGAGCCGGTCACACAGCGCCACGTCTACGTCCACGTCGCCCATCGGCGTGCGGTAGGCGTCGCAGCCATTGTTGACCGACGCTCCGTCGAAAGCCGTGCGATGGCTCGGGCCGAGGATGAAGATGCGGTCGTAGCGGGTCAGGTC